>JBARNW010000093.1:0-2496 GCA_049641785.1 Minisyncoccia bacterium
CTTAGGAGACAATACCTCGAATAACCCTACATTCACTGTACACCCCACAATATTTTTTTGCAATACAAATTTTTCATTACAAAACAAAAACCTTGCATATTGCAAGGTTTTTGACAGAGAGTGACTATTCACAAAGTTTCTGCGAATGTGTGGGTAGCTACCTAAAATGCCTCGTCAGCATAAACGTAGTCAAAGTTTGATTTCTTGTAATCAAAAATTTCGTCCTTCTTGAAAAAGCGCGCAACCTCTGCTTTCCCATTTTCTACTGAGTCAGATGAGTGCACAACGTTTGACTGTATGGAAAGTGACAGGTCTCCACGAATGCTCCCCGCATCTGCATCAAAACCCTTTGTTGGTCCCACAATGATTCGCGTTGCAGAAACTGCGTTGATGCCAGAGAGAACCATTACAACTACCGGCGAGGCCTTCATGAAAGACTTGATCCCAACAAAAAATGGCTTATCTGCAATGTGCGCATAGTGCGCCTCAAGGAGAGCGTCCTCAAGCTGGATCATCTTCATCCCAACAATATTGAGCCCTTTGCGCTCAAAGCGAGTGGTTATCTCCCCCAAAAGCCCTCGCTGAATTGCGTCTGGCTTTACAATAATAAGTACCTGCTCTTCTTTTGGATGTGCCATATGTTCAAAAATTAACTATTAAGATTGGGGCATTTTAACAGAAAAACAGGTTATGAGCAACGGGAAAATTATTCTTCGCCCCTAAACCGTGCCATAATTTCCGCCTCCACCTCCTCGCGTGATGCTCCGTACTTCAGATACGAGAGCTGTTTTAGCTTTTCTGCGAGAGTTGGGTTCCCTTCTTCAGGGGGGAGTGTAGCAATATTAAACGGCTTTGTTGGTTGTCCATCCACAAGCATGTTCACATACGCATTGTAGTTGTCGAGACGAGTAATATCCTGAGCTCCGAATGTCGGCTGGAATTTCTTTTCTAAAAATTCTGCGTCTTCTTGTCCGACACGAAAGACTGCCATATTCCCCACGTTGCCAAACACCGCATTTTTTATATCCTCGGGGAGCTGTGCAATATATTGATGAGCAATATTAAGTGAGAGGCGATACTTGCGCGCCTCTGATAGGATTGATGCAATCGATGGCGTTGTCACGTTTTGGAATTCATCAATATACAAATAAAAATCATTTGGTTTTTTACCTGTCCCAAACATATCCACGCGCGAGAGTGCCGCCATTGTTATCTTGCCCACGAGCACAAGGCCGATTAAGTTTGCGTTAATATCTCCCAACCGTCCTTTTGAAAGGTTGACGAGGAGAATCTTTTTCTCATCCATAATCTTTCTAAAATTGAAAGATGATTCTCTTTGGAGAACTACGGGGCGCATAATATCGTTTGAGATAAATGGGTCAAACTTGCTTGAAATGTACGGCACGAAGTTTGCAAGACCTTGGTCCCCTGTCGTCTTTTCTGCGCTCGCCCAAAACTGCGCAATGATAGGGTTCTTGCATCTAGATAGCTTCATATCACGAAACGCTTTGTCTGAAAGTACGCGTGTAATATCGAGAAGTGTTGCCTGCTCGCTCGTGTCCTCCATTATTAGAAATGCCGCGTTTTTGAAGTACTGCTCGAACATTGCGCCACCGCCAGCCTTCATATCAAAAAGCTGGTTAAAAATATTCATCATTTCGTTCACAACAAATGTTTTCTGTTCAGGCTTGCTGTGGTCATACTCGAGCATGTTGAGCCCCATTGGACGCTCTATATATGATGGGTCGAAATATATAACATCGTCAGCACGCTCTGGTGGAATAAGAGAAAGAATATCCTGAACATCGTTTCCGTGCGGGTCAATAAAACAAACCCCATCACCATTCCTGATATCCTGCACTATCATATTTTTCAGAATACTTGTCTTTCCTGTACCAGTCTGACCAATAACATACATATGCCGCACGCGATCCTCGCGACCCATGCGTACGATTGTCTCATTGTTGTGATATATGTTCTTACCAAGAATAATACCCTGCTCTGCCATCTCTGTAGGTGCTGGCGCGCCACCCGCTTTTGCCTCCTTGAGCTCTGATGACGACACCGCTGTAACAGGGAGATGAAACATTGTGGTGAGCTCTTTAAGGTTGAGCGGAAAACTCTCCTTATCTAGAAACATGCGAAAAGTAAAATGGTAGATCATTTCCATTAGCCCATCCCCTTTTGTTTCTCGCCTCCACTTGATGCTATTTGTTTGCGGACTACCAAAATGATTGAATGCGCTCTCAATCTCATTCAAAATAGATTCTGCGCGCGTAGCTGTCTCTGCTGAAGCAATAATGCGTATGTTTGTGTCCACGATTGGCGATGAAATTTTCTCGCTAATATTTTTGATTGCCTCTTCTTCAATAGGGTCATCTTCTTTTTTCATTTTAACCCCAAAAATAAGGCTCTTTGTAGCCTGCGCAAACTCTGTTGCAAATTGAGCCCCAACACCTTTTAGAGCATCTTTTGACTTAACACCTTTTTTGATCT
>JBARNW010000094.1:0-3346 GCA_049641785.1 Minisyncoccia bacterium
GTCATGGGCTTGCGCGCACTGGAGTGCGCATAGTTCCACTTGGAACCGAGGAGCTGACAGAGCTCTACTACCGCCTGTTCAACCCAGGGGAGTCAGAGAAGAATGCAAACATACAGTAGATTTTAACACATATATGATCAATTTTTTTGGTAAAACACAGGACACAAAGGCTGACACGAGCAATAACTCTGTGCCAGTACTGCCGCAGGATCTTTACGCTGATGCAGGTCTGAACCTAGCAGACATTATCGCCCCCTCTGCTGTAAAAGTAGAATCAAAACAGCTAATTTTGGGTGAAAAATTTGTGCGCTCGTTTTTCATTACCTCATACCCTAGTGTTGTTTCTGACAATTGGCTTTCTCCTCTCATAAATCTAGATAAAGTTTTTGATATTGCAATATATATTCACCCAGTCGACACTGCGGCGATTATGAAAAAATTTGAGAAGAAGGTTGCTGAAGTACAAAGCCAGATCAATGTGCGCGAGAGTAAGGGTTTTGTGCGCGACCCAATGCTCGAGTCAGCCTATCGAGACCTCGAGGAGCTCCGCGACCGCCTCCAGCAAGCACAGGAAAAAATGTTTGATGTGGGCCTTTATTTATCACTCTACGCCGATACAGAAGAGGAGCTTGGCCATGCAGAAGCGGAAATCAAATCGATGCTCGAGTCGCGTCTCATCTATGTGCGCCCAGCTCTATTCCAGCAAGAAGAAGCTTTTCAAAGCATTATCCCAGTAAATGAAGACAAGATCGTGGTCACAAAAAAGATCAACTCGGAACCTCTTTCGAGCTTCTTCCCGTTCGTTTCTTTCGATCTTACTTCAGACAAGGGTATCCTGTATGGAATAAACCGCCACAATTCTTCACTTGTTCTTTTTGACCGATTCTCTCTCGAAAATTACAATTCTGTTACCTTTGCAAAATCTGGTTCTGGAAAATCTTTTGCTACAAAGCTAGAAATATTAAGAAGCTTGATGTTTGATGTTGATGTTATTGTTATTGACCCAGAGCGCGAATATGAGTCAATGGCAGAAGCTGTAGGGGGGCGATACTTTAATATTTCTCTTAATTCAAAGCATCACATAAATCCATTTGACCTTCCTGTCCCACGTGAGGACGAGTCGCCAGCTGACGTCCTACGAGCTAACATTATTTCACTTGTTGGGCTTTTCCGCCTCATGCTTGGCGGGCTCACTCCAGAGGAAGACGCTATCGTAGACCGCGCCATCGCGGAAACATACGCACTCAAGGACATTACCCCCGACTCAGACTTTTCTGCAATCGAACCGCCACTGCTTTCAGATTTTGAAATGGTTCTCTCTGGTATGGATGGGGCGGAATCGATTCTCACAAAACTCACAAAGTATACTCGTGGTTCATGGGCAGGGTTTATCAACCAACCATCCAACGTTGACATCAACAGAAAATTTATCGTTTTTTCAGTGCGCGACATGGAGGACGATTTGAAGCCTGTTGCGATGTACCTCGTTACACACTTTATTTGGAATGCTGTTCGTCGCACTCTTCGCAAGCGCCTTCTCGTAGTAGATGAAGCTTGGTGGATGATGAAGTCTGACGACACCGCTGCCTTTCTTTACGCACTAGCAAAAAGGGGCCGTAAATATTACTTGGGTATCTCTACAATCACGCAGGACGTTAATGACTTTTTGAAATCCCCATATGGTCTACCTATTATGACCAACTCTTCCATCCAAATACTTTTAAAACAATCTCCTACCTCTATTGATGCAGTCCAAAAAGCATTCAATTTAACAGATGAGGAAAAATTCCTCCTTCTGGAGTCTGGTGTTGGGGAAGGGATCTTTTTTGCAGGAATGAAGCATGTTGCTATCCGAACAATAGCATCCTACACAGAGGAGCAGATTATTACGTCAGACCCGTCACAAATTCTTGCTATTAAAAAGGCAAAACGTGAACTTGCTGAGGCTGAGACTGCTGGTAAGGTGTAAACTTTGTGGCACTGAATATAATTTTGCGTTATACTATTCGTATGTATTTAATGCGTAGTGTTGCACTAAGCGCTCTTTTAGGTGGTTTTATTTTTACGCCGTTATCTGCCTTTGCGCAAACTTCCACAACCACAGCAGAGCAGCCTGTGAGCCAGCTTCAACAACAGATAGACCAGCTTATTCGCGATCGCATGAATTCTATGCCAACGACAGAGGAGATTCGTGCAAGCTCTATTCGTAATTACCTAGAGGTAAAAACGGTTCCAGAAAACCCAGGCCCATCTGAAATGGTGAGTGTTTCTATAGAGAGCTACCTCACCGACCTTAGCAAGGCCACAATAAGCTGGTCTCTCAATGGAAAGGTTGTCGATCGTGGAATTGGTAGAAAATCATTTTCTTTTCAGAACGGTCCTTCCGGTAAAACTACGCGCCTGACCATTTCGATCACAACAAATGCGGGTGAATATATAAAAAAGGACCTTTCATGGAACCCTGTCGGTCTCACGATCCTTTGGGAGGCAGATACATATACTCCACCTTTTTATAAAGGGAAGGCTTTACTAACCGCTCAAGCGAATGTGAAAGCGGTAGCAATCCCAGACAACACCGATGGACAAAACGCTCTCAGTGCAGGGAATTTTGTATATGTTTGGGAAAAAGATGGAGTGGTGGCTTCTGAATCTTCTGGCTATGGAAAAAACTTTTTGTCATTTACAGCACCAAAACCTTACGGGGACGCGAAGGTAAAAGTTAAAGCTTCTTCAGTAAACAACTCAATAAACTCCGAGACTCGAGTTAATCTTTCCCTTTCCCAGCCAGTTATTTTATTCTATGAAAAGAACCCTCTCCTTGGGGTCTTGTATAATCAGCCCTTCGGCTCAGAAACAACACTGAGCAAAAAAGAATTTACTGTTGTAGCGGAGCCATATTTCTTTTCAAGAGAAACGAGTGAGTCGCCGACTATTAAATACGACTGGGCTATCAACAATAAAGCAACTCAAAATTACGGTCGATCAATCACGCTCAGGAATGACACTGGCGGAAAAGGAGAGTCAGTCGTTTCTCTATCAATGCGCGGGCTTAAACAAACCTTCCAGAATGCAGGTAAAGAAATTAGGGTTCAATTTACTGGCGGAGAGACCGCTGACCGTCCAATATTTTAAACAACCATGAAATACGCATTATCAATCTTCCTCGGACTTATTTTTACTACTCTAGTTGGGGTATTCATCGCCCACGCCCAAGACTACACCCCGCTGGCGCCACTACCGGGTACCTTTACTGGAGCTGCTGGCTCAGAAACAACCAACCTCTCCACATATCTCGGTGGGATGCTCAAGCTCCTCATCGCTCTCGGTGCAGGAGTCTCGATACTTG
>JBARNW010000101.1:0-2022 GCA_049641785.1 Minisyncoccia bacterium
CAAGTAATGAAAGCACAATAAGAGTAGAGGACGGCATCTTTGCTTGGAAAAAGAACCCTCGCGAACGAATTGAGAAGAGGAACAAGAGCTCCGTTAAGATGCTTTCTATAAACCAGTGTGTCTGAAGAATTTCTGGCCCCATCTTGTAGAATGTCGCAAAAATTATGAAGTCGAATACCGTTGATACTATACCGAGGGCGGTGCCCATTGCAAAGAGTTTTCCAACATTGTACTGTTGTGGCTCGCGTAGCTCCGCATCGTCCACCGTATCCGTTGCTATGGCAATGGCAGGGAAGTCAGATAGAAGATTTACAAGAAGAATTTGAATGGCAAGCATTGGAAGAAACGGGATAAATAGGGAAGAGATCGCAACTGCATAAAAATTGCCAAAATTTGATGATAGAGAACTCCTGATGTATTTAATAGTATTTGCAAAAATTGCGCGGCCCTCGCGTATTCCACCAACGACAACCTCTAGGCTGTTATCAAGAAGAATGATATCTGAAACCTCCCGCGCAATATCTGATGCGCTCTCCACAACAATAGCAACATTGGCTATTTTTAGCGCGGGAGCGTCGTTGATACCCTCGCCAAGAAAGCCAACTTGATAGTTTTTTTGCAGTAACTCGATCAGTCGATACTTTTCCTCTGGAGAAACGCGGGCGAACACATTTGTCTGTTCTAGCGCTGACTCGCGCACTCCGTCAGGAAGAGCAAAAAATTCTTTTGCCGTGAGGACGTCTTCTGGAGATTTTGCAAGTCCTACTTCGTAAGCAACAGTACCTGCAACCTCGCGACTATCACCTGTTAAAATTTTAATCTTTACCCCAAGCACTTGCGCGTCCTTTATTGCTTGCTTAGCACTTTCCTTTATTGGGTCTACAAATGACACACATCCGAGGAATGATAATTCTGATTCGCTAATATCATCATCAATAATTTTTTTAGACGCAATCGCTATGGTGCGTCTACCTGCGCGCCCCTCACTCGCTATCCATTCTTTGATGTCCTCGCTCTGGTCGTTTGATATTGTAGAAATATCGATAATTGATTCTGGGGCGCCACGAACAATAAGAACAGTGTCATTGCCGTCTTTTATTATTGCGCTATTCTTTTTGTGTATTGGGTCAAAAGGCGTGTCGTTTACAAGTGAGTATGACGTAAGTCTATTACGCTCTTCTGCGGAAAGAGCCTCCCAAAGCGCGACATCAAATGGGTCTGGTATGCCGCCACGCTCCTTTGTGATCAAATACCTCCCGCCAAGAACACCCATAAAAATAGGAGCTCGTTTATCCTCTCCGCACGTCTGGTAAACAGTAAGCTTGTTCTCTGTGAGGGTGCCAGTTTTGTCACTGCAAAGCATTTGGATACTTCCGAGGTCCTCTATGGCAGACAGACGCTTGACCACAACCCTTTCTTTCGCAAGGTGCCTAGCACCCCGCGAAAGTGAAAAAGTCATAACGAGAGGAAGGGCTTCTGGCACCACAGATACAGCAAGCGCTATAGAGAAGATTGCGAGCTCGACCATGTTTGTTGAAAAGCCCTTGAGAACAACATTCATCATAAAAATGAACGCAAGTGTCCCAATGACAAGATACAAAATGAAACGACTAAATTTGGCAAGCTCTTCTTCAAATTTACTGACCCTTGTTGTTTTGCCTGCGAGTCTGGCGATACCACCAATCATTGTTTGATTTCCGACAGCAAAGACTATCCCAACAGCCCGTCCAGAAACAACAGTTGTGCCTGAAAAACAAATATTTTTTGCTTCGTATAATTCCACACCTTCTTTCATCTGAAGACCGCTTTCCTTGTTTACAGAAACAGATTCACCTGTTAGAGGTTCTTCGTTTACGATGAGATTTGTTTCATCAATTATGCGTATGTCTGCTGGCACACCATCACCAGCTTCGAGGATCACTATGTCCCCAGGGACCAATTCGCTCGCGTTTATGGTGTCGATTTTGCCACTACGTCTTACCTTTACATGTGTAGCTACATAGCGCCTGAGTAGCTCAACAG
>JBARNW010000103.1:0-1561 GCA_049641785.1 Minisyncoccia bacterium
AGTCTGTCGAGTACATGAAAGAAAATCCTTCAATCCGAGCGGCATTTGTTTCTACGAATTCAATTACACAAGGTGAGCAAGTCGGCATTCTCTGGCCATCATTATTTAAATTCGGTGTTCATATCAATTTTGCCCATCGTACTTTTCAGTGGCTCTCAGAAGCACGAGGCAAAGCAGCAGTGCATTGCGTTATTCTTGGGTTTGCTCTTGAAAATGAGGCTGACAAATGGCTGTTTGAATACGAAACTGTTCAAAGTGAGCCGCACATTGTTAAAGCCAAGAATATCAATCCCTATTTGATAGATGCGGCAGATGTATTTTTGACTAATCGCAGCGAACCAATTTGTTCAGTTCCGGCAATGCGTTTTGGCAGCATGCCACGCGATGGGGGCTATTTAATCCTATCTAGCGAAGAAAAAGAGGAGCTACTTTCAGCGGAATCAGCAGCTGCAAAGTTTATTCGTCCCTATTCCGGAGCCGAAGAATTTTTAAATGGGTCTAAACGTTGGTGTCTATGGCTGCTGGATGCTAACCCTGATGAACTAAAACGACTTCCTATGGCAATGAAGCGAGTTGAAAAAGTTCGGGAGTTTCGCCTAAAAAGCACCGCTGATACAACGCGGAAATTGGCAGCTACACCGACTGTTTTTTGTCAACTTGCACAGCCAGAAGATGATTATTTACTCGTTCCTCGAGTTTCTTCTGAACGTAGAAAATACATTCCAATTGGTTTTGTTTCGAAAGAACTGATTGCCAATGATCAAGTTTTAACAGTTGCAGGGGCCTCGATTTATCATTTTGGAGTTATGTCATCTGAGATGCATATGGCGTGGGCACGGCACATGTGTGGCAGACTCAAAAGTGATTATCGCTACTCAAAAGATATTGTTTACAACAACTTCCCATGGCCAGAACCCACTCCCGCACAAAAACAGTTCATCGAAATTGCTGCACAGGCTGTGCTTGATGCTCGTGCGAAGTTTCCAAAGGCTACACTTGCCGAGCTTTATGATCCACTAACAATGCCGCCTGAGCTGACAAAAGCACATCAGACACTCGATCGAGCAATGGACGCTGCATATGGTGCAGGGAAATTTGAAAATGAAGCGCAACGTGTGGCGTTTTTGTTTGGACGGTACAAAGAAATTACGGAGAAGTTAGAGGTTAAAGAAGCGCCGAAGAAAAAGATGAGGAAGGTGATTCCGAATCGGGGGCGGAAAAAAGTGATAAAGAAAGAGGTTGGGTGATGATCGAAATCAGCGGATGCAAAAATATTTCAAGTTTTATTCAATCTGTTCATAAAAATAGAACAACAACAGAAAATGCCTGGTTTCGAGGGCACTCAAAGTATGAATATGAGCTGCGACCAGCCATTTTTAGGCAAGGGAAAGGATTCGATTGCCACCTTGACGAAGCCGGAATGTACAGGGAATTCAAAAGACGTTATCCAGGCTATTCAGAAAATCATAAAAGCACATATGAGTGGTTAACACTTATGCAGCACTTTGGAATTCCTACAAGGCTACTGGATTGGACAAGAAATCTATTGGTAGCATTATAT
>JBARNW010000106.1:0-4241 GCA_049641785.1 Minisyncoccia bacterium
CAGCAACACCCATTACCGCTCCAGCCATTGATGCTCCAAGTTTACCAAGATCCCCCGCCATTTTTTCTGAGAACTCCAGCGCAAATTTAAGCGCCATTATTATAAGTGTTGCTACAATTACAGGCATAAGAACCTTGTCAAAAGTAAACGATTTTAGTGATGCATCAACTGGGTCCTTAATTAGGCCATTAAGAACCCCTGAGTTTATGACCTGTATAATCAAGTATACAAGAAAGAGAAATACTGGAGCCACAAAGGCTTGGGAGACGAGCATGTCCAGCCATCCCTGGAATTTGTTCCCTTTTGGAAAAGTTATTGAAATGAAAGCAAAAGGAGAAATTATCATCAACAACCAAAAGGCAAGGAGACGCCCGATAAACAAAAGGGCAGCCTTAAAAAATACATATCCAGCAAAAACACTTACAATAGCAGATATAATAAAAACAACAGTTGCTTCCATCGCGGGGATTACTTCGGTTGTCCTAATGAATGATTGAGGCTCGAACTTCTCAGCTAATCTGAAAGAAAGATCCCGCTCCTCGAGACTGCTTTTCCCTGCAACGACATGAGCATCATTCGCTGTCTTTGGTTGTCCCATAGCTTCATATATACCAACAGCAAGAATGTTCCCTGCATCAATTATAACCTTGGTAAAGAAAAGACTAAAATTGATTAGAAGCGCAATTATTATAACGTTTCGAACCGTCCTTGCCCATCCTGGTGTGCCGAGCATTGTGGATATCCCCGTGTATAGGAGCACAAAAATGAACGCCATATTTGAGAAATCCCTTACAACCTTCCATGATGTGTCTATGAAATCCTGCTGAACAAATTTACTATCTATGCTCAGCATAAGCATTGTGTCAAAAACATAAGCACCACCAATTAACATCCAAGATGCTGGGATGTATACTACGTAATAAATGAATACAGGTACACAGTCTGTGAGGGTGTGGTCTGTAATTGGGTTATTAACGCCACATTTAAGTCCTTTTAGTATCGTATCCTGTGTTACCAGAACAGGAGCTGCTGCCGACGCAACCCCTGCCCCACCAAGCAGAAAAACAATTCCTAGGAGAATCGATGCTATGATTTTTGGTAGAGATTTAGGCATTTAGTTCTTATCTAAAATATACCAGTAGTTACACTGCTTGTGAGGCTTGCAACAAACGCTGAAATAATTTTGTTCATGTTGTCAGCAAAGCCCATACGGTCCATGTCGGTGCCTATGCTTTTTGACATTGTGTCAGATATGACTTTCCCTGGTGTTGTGGTCTTGCAGTTGATAGGAACACCAGTATATGAATCAGTCCCATCGCACGTCTCCATAGAAAGGAACCCATTTGCCCAGTTTAGTTTCTGGTCCATTAGACTCTGTGCTTCAGCCTGGCGAAGAGCAAGCTCCTGGCTAGCAAGTAGGTTAACCCCAAACGGGTTGCCACTATCTGAAAGCGATGCCTCAAAAGCAGACCACCCGCCCTGGCTGAAGTCGCTATAAAAAGCTGTCGGGTCTATATTGGTTGGAAAGGGGCAGGTTATTTGGTCGCTAAACTTTGCATTGGCACCGCTTCGTGTTGACAAGTCGATTCTATTTGCAAGGTTCGCGTTGAAGTTTGGGGTGAAGCTACACGTTGCTATGCCACGAATTTGATTTGCCATACCACCTGAAACAACGTTTGCTGTATCAAGAAGGAGTTTGGTTGGGTCAATAGCATATAATGGGTTGCCATTAAAGCCCCCCCTTATCCAGCTTACCGTGCTATCTGTAAGCTGTGTTAATAATTGTTGCCCCATGGCGTACGCGACACTATCTAGCGTCATTTTCCCAACATCTTGGAAGGCAGCATGTGTTAATGTCTCAACGTTGAGCTGAGCATCGTTGACAGGGACAAAGATAAGGGCATCAGCGCGCTCTGCCCCAACAGAAAAGAAAAATATAACCAAAACGATAGGTAGCAGTATTATTTTTTGAATATTGAAAGAATGTCTCATAATAAAATTATTGTTTGAATTTTTAGCTATTGCGGTGAGCCATAGCCTTGATATTCGGTATCAAGCGCGCGAAGTACATCATTTTCCTTTTTGTATTGAGCGTAAGCGGCAAGACCGAGCATTGGGTCAGTCAATACTTTTTGCATAGACGTGACCGAAGATTCTATGTTTGCATAACTCTGCGCAAGGCGAAGGTGAAGATGGGCGATTGTGGGTGGTGTTGAAATCGAAAGCAAGTTTTTTTGGAGGGCCCTGTACTCTGTAATTATTGGAGAGAGGCTGTCAAGCTTTGCTTCGTCTTTTGATGCTAGGGCCTCTGCAATGATGGTGATCTCGTCTGTTTTGCGCGCTGATGAAAATCCCTGCATTACATCGTATATACTTTTTATGTAATTTGCGATTGCGACACTGCTACTGTCGTTTGAAATACGGATATTTTTTGCTGAATAAATAACACCCTTTGGTATTTCTATTTTATCAACCAGCATCTCTGCGATAGATTGAGCATCAGCATCACTCAATGTTGTTGTGGCTCTGTTTTGCTGTACGAGTGTATAGTTGGTAACGAGCTCGCGCGCAATAATATCAGCTGTTGTTGTGGCATGAACGAGTGGATTATTTTGTGCTACATCCAGTGTTTTTGGTGACGGTATTGTGAGCAAAGAATCCTTCCATGTGTCACCTATTATCGTCGGTTCGAAAGAAACTTTATTGTCGCGCAAACCAATACCACCCAATGCAAAAAAAATAATTCCCAGACCAACAATAACCGCAAGTGCGACAGAAAATATTTTTTTAAATTGCTGGTTCATATATATTTATTCGCCATTATATTATAGCAGAGACTACTAATAAGATATAGGGTAAACCACCATATTTTGTGGATATGTTTACGCCTTGTATACGATGCGTGCGAGCAGTTACTTGTGGTATTATAAAGTGGATGAAAAAGATAGTGTTATTTGTTTCTCTAATGGCAACATTTTTTCTGTTTGCCTCGTTTGCCCACGCCCAAGACTATACCCCATTAGCACCCCTTCCAGGTACATTTACTGGAGCTGCTGGCTCAGAAACAACCAACCTCTCCACATATCTCGGTGGGATGCTCAAGCTCCTCATCGCTCTCGGTGCAGGAGTCTCGATACTTGTAGCGATTATAGGAGGGACTCAATATGTCGCTGCAGGAATAGCCCCAAGCGCAAAACAGGACGCAAAGGAGCGTATTTTGAATGCACTCATTGGGCTTACTCTCGTTTTGACATCATATCTCATTTTGAACTCTATCAACCCAGGCCTGGTGCAGTTTAATTTTAGTCTACCTCCAATTGGTACATCGCCTGCACCTACCACAACAGGTGGTGGTGTGCATGCTCCTCTTCCTCTACCAACAGCCCCACTTGTTCAGCCAGCTGTTTACGGGATTGCGGCGCCGATTGACACTGCTACCGCAGTAGCAGCAGCAAATACTCAAGCTCAAAATCAAGTAAATGCATTGATTGACCGCAATAATGACTACTCGATTATTTCTCACTGCATAATGAGCACGACATACGATTTGTGCGCGCAGACCGACTTAAACGGCGATGGAAAAACAGACACCGCTGACGTAGGACTTTTTAGGACAAAAGGATACACATTTAATGTAAACCAGAACACAACATTAGGGCTTGTGAACGACACTCCACCATCTGCAAAGTCTTGTTTCTTTAAAATATCAACAGCAAACGTCCGCAGTTTACTCCCTCATCCACAACAGACACAGCAGGAGGATACCCCAGCCCAAACGGCACCGTGTGGTGGACCAGCGGGGAGAGTGCTAATGCCAACTGTTGCATGTAATGGCGCAACTTGGTTGAAGTCATCCGTGCTTGGCAGTGTATGTGCTGCAGATAATGGCTATTTGAATATGGCGTTTGGCTATGTTTGGGGAGCAGATGGCGTGGTGCCCGGGGAGGCAGGGAGTGACGGACAATATAGTAATTTCAAAACATGGGTAACTGGCGCATCAAATGGCAATGTTGTTGATTTGCGCACCCTGCTCTCAAAAACATTTTTCAATAGACAGCAGACATACGACGATGGGTCGCCGGTGCAGCTGTATTTCGAGAACATTCTTGGCAAGATAACATACGCAACAATTGCACAATATGACCTGAATGATGACGGGCTAGCTGATTTTGGTTCAGCAGGCGCAGATATGGCAGTGTTTAATTCGTGTAAAGCGTCACCAATTTCAGGTACCTGCGTGC
>JBARNW010000108.1:0-2963 GCA_049641785.1 Minisyncoccia bacterium
ACTCCACAATCAAATAGAAGGGTTTTTGGAGGGGGTTTTGGAGGGCTGAGCGAAGCTCTGCCCAAGGATTTAAGCCATTTCCGACCGCTTCGCGGTTTTTTAGGGTGAGGTTCAAAAATTCAAAAGCCGAAGATTTTTTGGAGGGAGATTTTTTTGGAGGGGAGGTCGTACAGAATAGATAACACTTGCCCCACCCTCCCGTGCGCGTGTTAATTTTTTGGCGATTATTAAACCGCCAAACTCCCTAATGAATTGCGAATTTAAATGGATATGGGATATATTCTTTAGTGAATATATCTAGCTCATTTATTTTCATTGGTGCAAAGATAAAATCAAGGGAATTATGTGAAAGATTATAATTAAAAGCATCAACCATATCTCGACTTACTTCCTTGATTTCTTCCTTTTCTTTTCTCCAAGTCATATGAACCGCGGTATTTTTACTAAGCGGAAAAAATACTTCACAGTGAGGGGTTACTAACCCTTTTGGGGGATTATAGAAATTAACGAATTCTTGTGGCACAAAATATACAAGTGGAGTATCGTTCGTAATAAAAAATCTTCCCTTGGATTTACAGATAGTCATTGTCATTTGATGAAATATATTAATATGTTCATCAACTAGCAACAGGGCATGCTTAATAAAATATGCATTGGGATAATTCATGTTATATTTTTTACTCACAAAGGAATCTTTAATTTTAGTCGCGACTTCTTTAGAAATTTCTTTTTTGGTAACTTCTTTGGCGAGTTGCATTACTTCCTCAATGGTCATTCTCTCATAATTTTTTGCCATTATATGCTTTTGCATCTGCTCGTCCATGTCTTCTATATCTTTTTTAAAAAGTGGGGTACGAACTCTCAAAGAAGCCATCATCAAACAAATGGGGTCTTTCACACTTAGAGGAACAGGTGATCCGTTGTTCAAAGTTTCTATTTCAGAAATCACGGTATCGTATACATTTTCTCCTAATTCTTGAAATATACTTTCTATGTCATCACTAGTGAGACCTTCAATTTCAGGATTATACAAATGTTTTTCTACGCCGATATTTAATAATCCGTTTTCACCACGAACTTCGAGGATTCTGTCATCCGATTTTGTATTCACATCTTTAAAAAATTTCTCTCCTTTTTTGTACATAAAAAGTACATCATTGTGGAGAAAGTGTTTTAAATATGTTTTTGGTAAGTAATGACTACGAATAGTTGTCATAACTATTTCATTAACTCCCCTACTGACACGCCGACAGCTTTTGCTATTTTTGCGATAGTCGCAAGGGTGGGGTTTGTTTTTCCGTTTTCTATATTACTCACAAAACTTTTATCTACTTCAAGTATTCGGCTAATCTCGCCTTGTGAGATACCTTTTGCTGTTCTGATGCGTTTTAAATTTTTGCCTAGTTTTTCTGATTCATTCATTATCCACAGATTATACTCTTAGGTTGTAGTTTACACCATCCGTTGTGGTATAATACAACTATGCAAAAATACTTTTTATATGCTCGTAAAAGCACCGATGTTGAGGATAAACAAATCCTTTCTATCGAGTCTCAATTAGCCGAATTACGAGAACTCGCAAGGCGAGAAAATTTATATATTATTGATGAGTTTATAGAAAAACGGTCTGCAAAAATTCCTGGTCGGTCAGTTTTTAACGATATGCTTTCGCGCATTCAAAATGGCGAAGCTCAAGGAATTGTTTGCTGGAAAATTGATCGTTTATCTCGCAATCCCGTAGATAGTGGAAAAATTCAATGGATGCTCCAGCAAAACATAATCCAACATATCCAAACGCACGGACAAAGTCATTATCCAAATGACAATGTGTTAATGATGTCCGTGGAACTAGGAATGGCGAACGAATATGTTCGCCAACTTAGTGAAAATACTGCTCGCGGTTTGCGGCAAAAAGCACGCAACGGAGATTTCCCTGGCAAAGCTCCGTTGGGATATATAAATAATTCAAATATCAAGAAAATTGCAATTCACCACAAGAACGCAAGGCTTGTGAAGAAAATATTTGAACTGTATGCAACAGGAAGTGTGCGACTGGAAGACCTCGCAAAAATTCTAGAAAAATCGGATATCAAAAGTAGAAATAATAATCGTGTTAATATTTCCCGAATTTCGCATATTATCAATAATCCGATTTATTACGGACATTTTCGCCACGGAGGAGAAATATATGAGGGTAAACACGAAACATTTATTTCCAAAGAACTTTTTGATAAAGCAAACAATGTTTTGCGAGGAAGAAGTCGCGCCCCCGACAAAAAAACAGACCCACGACCATTTTGCGGACTTATGTCCTGTGGTTCATGTGGTATGGGAATTACGGGAGAAATCAAAATCAAACGACAAAAGAACGGCACAAAACATTTATATACTTATTATCATTGTTCCAAAAAATCTAAAGTACAAAAATGTTTTGAGCCGTGCATACGAGGCGAGGAATTGGAACGCCAACTTTCGGCGATAATTAGCGAATATATTATGCCGAAAGAATTGGCGACAAAATTATTCGAAATGTTAGATGTTGAAGAACAGAAAAATAAACAAACCGCCTCAGCGGTAGTTTTAGATTTGCGAGAAGAGGAACAAAACATTTCAAATAACCTCGCTAGACTTACTGATGTCTATGTAGCGCAAGATATTGAGCGTGAGGACTATTTAAAAAGGCGTCACTCCCTTATGTCCGACAAAAAGTCTATCGAGGAGAAAATACAGCGACTTTTGCGTAGACCCTCTGCGTGGATCGAACCGACACGAGAATGGATAGAGGATGCTTTAATACTGGACGAAATCGCGAAAACGAACGACCTCCCCTCCAAAAAAATCTCCCTCCAAAAAATCTTCGGCTCGAACCTCACCCTAAAAAACCGCGAAGCGGTCGGAAATGGCTTAAATCCTTGGGCAGAGCTTCGCTCAGCCCTCCAAAACCCCCTCCAAAAACCCTTCTA
>JBARNW010000115.1:0-1634 GCA_049641785.1 Minisyncoccia bacterium
ACAAGCGCTAGAAACACATCGTCACCAACGCGCGCGTATACAACAGCTCCGCCAAGCTGGTCAACAGGTAGAGTTTTTGGGTCCACAGGAGTATGTTGTACTTTTTTCTTGCTTGTCTCGTCCTTGCCTGGCTCACCAAGCTCCTTGTACACTGCACCGAGAACTCCGTTTATAAATTTGCCACTTGTCTCTCCTCCGTATGTTTTTGCAAGCTCGATAGCCTCATTGATAGCAACTTTTGCAGGCACTTGTGTGCGGTCCTCAAATAAAAGTTCGTAAAGTCCAATACGTAAAATATTTCGATCTACAAGGGCAATTTTTTCTATTGGCCAATCTGGTGCCGCCTTTTGAATAATGTCATCGAGCTTGGTGCGTTTATCTAGGATACCAAAAAGGAGCTTACGCATAAATGAAATATCGTTCACACCAGGAGCAAACTCTTCGGCATTTCTCACGAGAGCCTGTTCAATTTCAAGGTCAGTCAATGTGCCGCCTCGAAAATCCCATTCATAAAGAACCTGCATAACAATACTTCTTGAAAGGTGCCTGTTTGCCATATTTGAAAGTACTTACTTTTATAGTATACGCTCATAGAGCTCAAAAGACAAAAAAGAAAAGCGACAAGCTTTTCTACTTTGTCGCTTTGCCCTTCGCTGCTACACGCTTCTCCGTTTTTGCAATAGTTTTAGTAACTTTTAGCACAGCCTTTCCACGATATGTACCGCAAGCGGTGCAAACCTGATGACGTAGATGTAGCGCCTCACACTTTACACACTTTGAAAGGCGCGCTCCATCCAGAGCGTGGTGTGAACGGCGATTTGCCGTATGCGCACGTGTGTGTCTCATTCGTACTACCATAGTTTTATCACTATAACAAAAGGCTTATAAAAAATCAAGAGGGTCGCACGAATGCTTCCCTCTTGTGGTGGATATTATTGTTTTAGTTTTATTGAACGATTTTCCTCAAGGCTCGAGTATTCTGCATACGATATACTCGATCACCGAGGTCAATGATGCCACTTTCAAGCGCTTTTTTCATAGCGTCAAGTGATATTGCCTCAAGCTTTACCCCAGCGGTTCCGTTGATTCCGCCATCGGCTCCAAGTGCATAGAGGATAAGCTTAAACCTGTCCCCATCTCTCAAAACATGCAGTTTTTTATCGGCATCAAGCGAAACAAATGCTTCTTTGGCGCCATAGTAATCAACTGGCGATGCGTTGCTATTATGAACTCGCTTACCTCGACATATTGAGTGGAATTGGCCTGTTGCTCCAGTAATACTTGCCATACCTTACTACCTCCCTTAAAAAGAACTTTTACAGACATCTGTAATTTTTGATAGTACCACAGAATTGTTTCTTACACAAGCCCTACTGATGATGGATCTATTTTATTAAAGAAGGCCCTTTAGGAAACTTTTGCGGTGATGCTTGGTGATGCCATGTTTTTTTATTGCTTCATAATGTGCGCGAGTACCATACCCTTTGTGTTTTTCAAACCCATGCTCAGGGAATTTTTTTGCAAGAGCAACCATTTTTTTGTCACGCGCGACTTTGGCAACGATAGATGCGAGTGCAATGGATAGCTCTTTTTCATCGCCTTTGATTATTGTCTCTTGGTATAAATAACGCGAC
>JBARNW010000140.1:0-3255 GCA_049641785.1 Minisyncoccia bacterium
CTTCAAGTGTGTGAGCAACAAACACTTTTTCTTGTGGTACATACGAGGTGACCCAAATAAGGGAGTTATCATGTTCACCAAAGTAAAGCTCCGCAGGGAACACGATATCCTTTTTTGTAAACGAGAGTGACTTCAAAAGATCACGCGCGCGTTTTTCTGTTTCAATTTCTTTTTTCCCTTCAGGGTGCTTACTTGCCTTGATTATCACGCGATCTTTGGTTTTCGAGTGTTCCCCTGAAATAACGAGCTTGTCTTTCGTCATTAAGTAGCGCTCGCCACTCATGTGCGGTTGGTGTTTGTTTACCGTAAACCCAAGAGAGTGTAGTTTTTTAGAGATTTCCTCAAGCTCGTGTTTTTTTGATGTTTGCCACGAAGTATTGTTTTGCGTTGATTTCACGGTAATTGTATCCTATAATGACAGCATCTTTTTTACAACTCTATGCAAACAATCCTTGTCACTGGGGGAGCTGGATTTATCGGCTCAAACCTCATAGAATCGCTCTTAAAGCGCCGTACGGTGGGCCGTGTGGTGTGCGTGGACAATCTTGACCCTTTTTACAATCCCGCGTTCAAAAAAGAGAATATAAAGCCATTTTTGAAAAATGAGAAGTTTAAGTTTTACAAAACAGATATTCGCAATCGCACCATGCTAGCGAAAATTTTTGAAAATGAAAAACCGACCTTTGTTGTGCACCTTGCTGCAAAGGCTAATGCGCGTGCATCAGTGAAGGAACCAGAAGAATATCAAACAGTAAACATTATTGGAACCTTAAATCTCCTTGAACTTTCTAGAATACACAAGATAAAGAAATTTATTTTTATTTCATCGTCGTCAGTATATGGGAATGTAGCGAAGTCTCCGTTCTCAGAAATGAGCACCACTGATTTTCCCATCGCTCCTTATGGTGCCAGTAAAAAAGCCGGGGAAGTGCTTGCACACACCTATGCACACAACTTCAGCCTCCCCATTGCCTGCCTTCGCCTTTTTAATGCGTATGGCGAGCGTCAGCGTCCAGACCTCGTTCTCTATAAGTGGGTTGAAAATATTCTCAATGGTAAGCCAATAGAAATGTCTGGCACAGGGAAGCGAGCTCGCGACTTTACGCACGTGAGTGATATTGTTCGCGCAATAGAGCTTTCGATGAAAAAAAGTTCAAGTAACTATGAGATTTTTAATATAGGAAACTCAAAGCCTGTGTCTCTTGCGAAACTGCTCAGTCATGTAGAAAAAGTTCTTGGCAAGAAGGCTGTTGTGATAAATCGCCCAAGTCACTATTCAAGTGTAGAGTCTACGTATGCAGATATCCGCAAAGCAAAAAAAGTTTTAGGGTGGGAGCCAGAAGTTTCTCTCGAAGATGGGATTGTGCGGTTTGCAAAGTGGCTACGCGAGAACCGATTCAAAGACATCAAGTAGTGTTTTGATGTGCGCTTCCCACGAGAATTTTTTCTTGAGAAGGTTCGATCCATTACTGACAAGTTCCTCTGCAAGTTTCTTGTTGGTAAATAGGCGCTCTATTGCATCTGCGAGCTCTTGGTCATTGCCAGCTTCTACGAGGAGGCCTGTTTTTTCATGGTAAACAGCTTCGTTTGTGCCTGGAATATTTGTGGCAATTATCGGAATCTCTGCAGCAAAGCTAGTAAGAATAGTGTGTGGCAACCCCTCATAGGTTGAGTTGAGGACATATACTTGTGAGCTCTTTCGCAATTGCCATGTCTCTGCGCGAGAAATACTGCCGAGAAATTTAACGCTATCCACCACCATATATTTTTGAGCGACCGCTATGAGGTTGTTGAGCTCCGGTCCGTCTCCAGCCACAACTAGACTTGTGTCAGGGAATTTATTTTTTACAATCGCAAGCGCACGAATGATCCCGTCGATACCTTTCCACGATACAAGACGCGCGGTCGTTGCTATTTGGTGTGCTATGAATGTTGGTGGGAAAGGAATGATCTCTCCTTGCTCTGCAGCGTTGTAATTCACCACAACATTTTTCTTTTTAACACCATACGTTCGAATAAGTGCTTCTCCTAAATATGCAGACGGTGTAGTGACCGTTGTTGCACGACGAAGCACAAACCCTTGTACCCACATCATCGTGCGTATCTTTAGCCCAGCATCGGGGTTCATCATAAATTCTTCAAGCAGTTTTGTGGTAAGTCCGTGTTGCGTTGCACGCTCCCACGCTTCATCTCCAACAAATTTCAAAATAAAAGGGATGCCGGTAATGAGGTGTACGATGGCAACTGGGAGGCCTGCAGCCATTGCATTTTGTACGTATATTAGATCGGGTTTATTGCGCAATGTAGTTTGAAGCAGTTTGATAAAAAATAGTGTAAGGCGAACTGGGAGCGGACGTCCCTTGCCAACAGGGACAAGACGAGTTCCAGGAAACACATCTACTCGGTCTGATGAGTTTGTGTATGCGATGACAGTGACGTCGTTGTCATTGACAAATCGCGCGCAGAGCTCCTTTACATATGTCGCAGGCCCACCAATTTCGGGTGGGTAAATGGGGGTAGCAATGATGATCTTCATAACTTCATTATTCTACCATACGAGCATTCCTTTGTGATACTATGGTCAAATGCGAGTTCTAGTGATTTCGTCAGATCGAAAAGTTTTTGAAAAGGGGAGCGCTGTGCGTTCACGCCTGCTTGATTATGGGCGCCTTGCGGATGAGCTCCATGTTATTGTGTTTGCAAAGAAAGCACTCGGATTTCAAGATGAAGTTATACAGCCCAATATTTTTCTTTATTCGACAAATTCACTCGGTAAATTTTTCCACATTCCGCATGCGATTCTTTGCGCGCTAAAGCTGAAGCGTCGCGGAGTTGCTATTGACGTGGTGACCACCCAGGACCCGTTTGAGGCAGGACTCGCAGGGTACATTATTGCGCGCATACTGAAAGCGCGTCTTCACATTCAAATTCACACTGATGTGATGAGTTCGTATTTTGCGCACGAGTCAATCCTCAATCAAGCACGCGTGATACTCGCAAAATTTTTAATTCCTCACGCAAATGCGATCCGTGTCGTGTCCGAGCGTATCAAGAATTCCCTTTCAACATTCAATATTCAACATTCAATTATCACCGTCCTCCCCATCTTAACCGAAACAAAAAACCGACCACATGCCTTTGACCTCAAGAAAAAATATCCACAGTTCGATTTTCACATACTCGTCGCATCGCGCCTCTCCCGCGAAAAAAATATTGGTAGCGCAGTAGAGTCAATGCGGTCAGTGGTATCAGCAC
>JBARNW010000141.1:0-7648 GCA_049641785.1 Minisyncoccia bacterium
CAAGGAGGGTGTTTCTATAATTCATTGCTCTTATTATAGCATCTTCAAAAATTCCTGCTCGGTCAATATGTTGATACCGAGAGACTTGGCTTTATTGTATTTTGACCCTGGATTTTCGCCGGCTACAACATAGTTTGTTTTTGAGGAAACGCTTTCAACAATTTCACCACCAAGAGAGCGGATTTTTGCCTTTGCTTCATCACGATGAAGAGTGGCCAGTGTGCCTGTAAGCACAAATGTTTTCCCAGAGAAAATTCCTTTTGATGTCCTATGAACGGGATTTACTATTTTTATTTCTGCAAGCAAGCGGTCTAGGAGTGCGCGGTGATGCGTATCAGCAAACCAATCCGCAAGAGAGTGAGCAACCACACCCCCTACTCCGTACATATTGTTAAAGTCATCAAATTGCGCTTGGCGAACTTTTTCAATACTGCCGAAGACCTCTGCAATATCGTGCGCTGTCTCCTCCCCCACGTGCTCTATAGAAAGCGCGGTTAAAAACTTTCCTAGTGTTATTGTGCGAGCGTTATCAATTGCTTCAATTAAATTTTTTGCCGAAAGCTCTGCGAAGCGCGGAAGTGCCAGCACATCACCAACAGTCAAAGTAAATAAATCATCAAAGTTGCTGATGAGCTCGGTATCAAGGAGTGCGTCGATAACCTTTGGCCCACACCCGTCAATATCAAAACCTTTCTTTGATACGAAATAATAAAATCGACGACGCTTTTGCGCAAACATATTTTTATTAGTACACCTATGAGCCGCCTGCCCAGGAATGCGTTCAATAGGGCTCGTGGTTCCGTCGGTATCCTCTACATACTTTGGAAATACAAATTTCTTTTCCTTTCCCGTGCGCATTTCTTTTACAACTTGCACAATATCTGGAATCACATCGCCTGCCTTTTGCAAAATCACCGTATCTCCAATCCTCACGTCCAGGCGCGCAATCTCGTCTTCGTTGTGAAGCGTGGCACGCGATACGACCGACCCTGCCACCGATACTGGCCGCAAATGCGCAACTGGAGTCACCACGCCTGTACGCCCGACTTGGAGCACGATATCCTCTAGTACTGTTGTGACCTGCTCTGCCGGAAACTTGAATGCGATGCCAAACCTCGGAGCTTTGCCTGTGTAACCAAGCGCATCTTGGTATTTTTTCTCATTTACTTTTACCACCACGCCATCAATCCAGTAGTCCTCTCTTAGAGCGCGCTTCTGCCACTTTTGCCAATACGCAATAACATCCGCTATCGTTTTACATTCTGTGAAGTGGTCATTCACCTTAAACCCAAGTTTTTGCAAAAACGTGAGTTCCTTAATTTGTGTGTCAGGAATTTCATTATCAAGCGCGGTAACATCATAAATAAAAACATCTAGCGTACGCGCTTTTACAATACTAGAATCCAGCTGACGCATTGTGCCAGCAGCGAGATTTCTTGGATTTGCAAATGGTTCACGACCCGCTTTTATTTCCTCCTTGTTTACACGCAGAAGGGTAGACTTCCCCATCCACACTTCTCCTTCAAACACACCAGATACTTTTTCATGCAGGGAAAGTGGCACAGACTCAATCATTTTCACATTCGCTGTTACATCCTCACCAAAAGTTCCGTCTCCGCGTGTAGCGGCAGTTACAAGCAAACCATCCTCATACGTAAGCACGACTTTAAGCCCATCAATTTTAAGCTCACACACATACGATGGGATGATTGCCTGACCGAACGAATCCTTAAGAAACCTTTTTACACGCGTATCAAAATCACGCATTTCATCTGGTGAAAAAGCATCATTAAAAGACCATTGCGGAACAGTGTGCTTCACTTTTTTGAAACCTTTGAGTGGAGCGCCAGCCACACGCTGGGATGGCGAGTCAGGCGTAATGAGGTCTGGGTATGCCGACTCAATGAGTACTAGCTCGTACTTGAGCGCATCGAGCGCCTCTGGGGAAATCTCTGATCTATTTAGAACATGGTACAAGTATCGATGATGTTCGATAGTTTTACGTAATTTTTCCAACCTGGCAGTCGCATCGGCTCTCGAACCAGCTGGTTCGTGTCTTGGACATAAACTTTTAGTTTGATTATTCATACTCTAGTAGTCGATACGAAGTCCACGTTCAACACGGCGCGGGTCGGCCACATTGCACGTATTGTACCCACGTGAGCGAATTGTAGTAAATGGATAGGCTACATTTTTTGTGATCTCGATAGTAACACAAACGGGGGTGCTTATTGTAAAGGTTGTCGTTATGTTTGATAGAGGATTCCATCCAGTAACAGTGGCGCCAAAACATGAAGCTGACGCAGCCTGGTGTGTATCCCAATACACCGCGCACTCAAGCCCAGAATCCGCGGCGGAAAATGCAGTTTGAGCGTGCTTCCAAAATGAAGCAAAAACAAGCTCCTTGTATGTGCGATTATACACACCGAGTCCAACGGCAAGTACAACACTTGAAACTAGTATCGCAATCAGGAGCACCGCGCCTTTTTGTTTTGATATTCTTATCATGGCCTTAATTTAAAAATATACTCAGTCACAGTGATCGACCTCGTATCCCCACCAGTCTTCCATGTGACTGTTGATACGATTCTCTTTTCACGTCCGGCAATAATGTCAGCAATTACTACAGTACGACTAGTAAATTGAGTTTCAACACTTCCCACTCCCTGAGTCCCTTGGCTATAGAAGCCACTTGCATTCTTATAAATCTTTGTGTCGCATGCGGCGCATGAGGTTACGGAAAAAGACGGCGCATTTACTATATAAGTTCCCGATGAAATCCCACTGTCCCACGCTGTCACCGTAGCTGGAACCTCGTTTGCAAGCATATTCGAATCTCTTTTTTGGCGCACCATTTCAATGCCCTCTTGAGCGAGATTTATCGCAAGCATTTCATCTTTTGCGTAATAGATTTGATGCAAAGAATTTCCAATTATTGAAATAGGTCCCACAACTGCAATTAGTAAAATTGCAATTGCGACGAGTGTCTCAATAAGGGAGAAACCTTTTGATGCCATGTATGGTGTTTTATGTAATTTTGCTTTCATTGTTTTACATATCATATGGGCGTTGTGCTACAAATGTTTGAATACTAAATGCCGACCTCCCTGCTGTGTTCGGCAGATTTGCGCCAACAGCCCCCTCTATCGTAACCACGACGACAGGCTGTATTCTGTCTGGGAAGACAGCGCTCCCAGAAACTGCAAACTTCAAACTTGTTATATCAATCTCTGGGCTCGTCGCGATCATTGGTACCGTTGTACCACCCTCCTCACGAAGAAGGCAGCCCTGTGTGGATGTGTAAAAAGTACTCCCGCATCCGCTAGATGCAGTACCGCTCACTATCGCCCCCGACCCTACACCTCTTTTGTATATAAAGTTCACGCCAGTCTGGCTGGTAAAAGAAAGCGCTGCCCCCGACGCGCAATCACCTGCGCCAGCGCAACCATACGCGTATCCAGTTTTAATTTTTCTCATCATATCCTCAAGGGCAAGGTTTAGATTGTCAGTTGCAATGCGAGTAGCGCGGGATTTTCTGTCGGCGTTTATTACAGAAAGGAACGCGCTCGTTGCAATAAAAAGCACTATAGTAAAAAGCCCGAGCGACACGATCATTTCGATGAGAGTAAATCCTTTTGAATTTTTTGATAATAATAATTTCATTTTACCTGAGAGATATTTGCCCAGCCTTGCTTATTGTCACATTTGCCGTTCTGCCAGATATTGAATGAGTGAGTGTGATACTCGCGGAATCATAAGAGTTTGCAGGATTTACAACTTCAGCGATAAATGCAAGAGGGTCGGGACGCCTAAATGTAACCGTCACAGCGCTACCACATGTCCCTGCTGGACCTGGGCACGATAGCGCACTCACTGATATTGCGCTATCCCATGCGATACGCTCAATGGTAGTATCTGTCCCCGATGTAAACACTCGGTCGTTATTTGTATCCACAAAAAGTGTGATGCCGTTTTTAAGAGGCGCAGATGTTGAAAAATATACACCATAGGTGCACTCAAACGCGGTCCCGCCGGTACACACTGCTGGATTCCCTTTTCCACCCGCTCCATACACCTGCGCCTGTCTGAGAGCGAGGACAACATCCTCTGATGCGTTTGCAAATGGCGCGCTCGTATTATATGTATTGTATTTTGCAAGAACAACACCCGTTAAAACAGTAAAAATAGATATTGAAACAAGAAGTTCAATGATAGTGAACCCACGTCTCGAAGTGCTAGTTAAAGATTTAGGGGTTAAGGTAGAAAGCAAAAGATTCATAAAAAATTGAGGAACATAAATGACCCATCAAAAAAGTTCACTCCAGTAAAGTATACTATAAAAACAGCTAGTATAAGGAACGGCCCAAACGGAATCTCGCTTTGCATAGAAAGGCGTACGTTTGACACGAATGCTGGCGCTACCGTTTTTAACTTTTGACTAGCCCTTTGCAGCCCCATTATCGAGAGCGCGTACGCGGCCCCGATCCAAAATGCGAGCATTACGGCAGATCCACCAAGTGTCGCCCCGAGAAACCATCCTATACCAAGCGCAAGCTTGCCATCACCGAGACCAATCCAGCGACCACTCGACACAAACCATAATGCCCAAAACGGAAAAAATAACATTGGCCCGGCGATGAGCGTCCAATAGTATGGGAAGTGAAATGCGCGCGAAACATCGACAGCAAGGAAAAATTTTGTAAGTCCAAGCACCGCAAAAATTGCAGCCAAACCGTCAGGTATGATCTGATGACGCAGGTCATACACCGCTATCACGAGCAAAGTTGAAAAGATAGCAAGTAAAATACTTGTTTCATGTATTGGCTTCCCAAGTAAAAACACAGCGACAAAGATACCGCCAGAAAGGGCCTCGACTATTGGGTACTGCCATGACAGCCTCACTCCGCACTTTGCACATCTGCCTCGCGAAAGCAAAAAACTAAAAATAGGAACAAGTTGGCTCCACGATAATGTTTTTCCGCAAGAGAAGCATTGCGAGCGACCTGTGAGTGGCGATGTCCCGCTATTATAGCGATATATCACAACATTCAGAAAACTTCCAATAATAGTTCCTAAAATAAATACTATGATGATATTCAAAAAATCCATGTAGCTATTTTAGCATAAAATGATTATTTTATAGTTTTTATAAACCCACAGTTTTATCAAGGCTTAACCTTGATAAATTAAGCAATATCCTTATAACTCAACCACCACGAAACAAATTTTTGAAATGCCGTATGCGTTTCGAAATATTTTGGAAATGCGTTTTTTGTAAGGATTAATTTTTCTTTTCTGTTCTGCCCAAGATAATCTTGATAACTTGAATATTGATAATTACTAAGATATGTCTCGGCCTTAACCAAATTAGAAATACCATTTTCCTTCCATTTTAAATCAACAAGTTTTACTGGATTGAGATGAACGTATGCAAACAAATATTTAAGGTGTTCATCTCTTACAACATGCTGTGCTTTAAATGTTCCCGCAAAAAGTGCTCCTGTTCGTTTATATTTTTTATTAAAGTACATCGTATACGCTGTCATTACCTTGTGCATGAAAATACTAATTCCACTTTCCACTTTTTCATGGGCTAAAATATGAAAATGATTGGGCATCAAGCAGTATGCACCGATATCAACTAATGTATCCCCTCTTTCGACCGACAGTAACTCTATCAAGGCTAAGCCTTGATAATTACTGATGTGTACAGAAATAGTGCTATTCGCCAAATAGAGTAGCGCGATAAATCTCTCATAGTCCTCAGTATCCATAAACACAACACGCTTATCTACTCCGCGATTATACAAATGATAGAATTCATTAATAGAAATATCTATGTTTCGTGACATATACGAATAATACCACTGCTTGGTGCTCTTTATCAAGGCTTAGCCTTGATAAACATCCTATACCAAGCGCAAGCTTTCCATCACCGAGACCGATCCAGCGTCCTCGAGACACAAACCATAATGCCCAAAACGGGAAAAACAGCATTGGCCCAGCGATGAGAGTCCAGTAGTATGGGAAGTGAAATGCACGAGAGATATCGACAGCAAGGAAAAACTTTGCAAGCCCAAGCACCGCAAAAAGCACTGCTAGGCCGTCTGGTATAATCTGATGACGCAAATCATACACCGCTATCACGAGCAAAGTTGAAAAGATAGCAAGTAAAATAATTGTTTCATGTATTGGCTTCCCAAGTAAAAACACAGCAACAAAGATACCGCCAGAAATGGCCTCAACTATTGGATACTGCCACGATAACCTCACCCCACACTTTGCGCATCTGCCTTGCGATACCAAAAAACTAAAAATAGGAACAAGTTGGCGCCACGACAAAGTTTTTCCGCAAGAGAAGCATTGCGAGCGCCCTGTCAGTGGCGAGGTACCGCTATTGTAACGATAGATCACCACATTCAAAAAACTTCCAATAATAGTTCCTAGAATAAAGACGATTATGATGTTCAAAAAATCCATGTAGCTATTTTACCACAGAAATATTAACTCCGTATAATTAAAACACCCATACAGAATGGTATGGGTGTTTTAATTATATTGGTTGAGGAGATATGAATTATTGGCAAACTAGGTTCTAAGTAATGAATAGTTAGTTTGCTGGGCAAACTGAATCTGTAACGATAGGGCCTGTAACTTGCTTTGATGCTCCCTCGCTGTCTACACACCATGATTTTGCTGGGTCTGTTTTAAGTGGAACAGAAACAGCCCACGCTGTTGCAGATGAAGTACAGACAGCGCTTGCTAGTCCACCGCCATCACTCACGATTCCAGCGTTTTCAATGATAGTGCTTATTTTTGTATCATCAGCAAAAATAGTATTTGCCGCCAATACCGCATCTGCACATGTGCCAAGAGCAAAATCAGCTCCATAATCGGCATTATCATCGTAATACGACTGAGCTTGGACACGGATGTTCGTTAGGTTTGCCTTGATAGCAGAGTCGGCTCCTTTTGAACGCGCTGTGTTGAGTGATGCCAAAACAACAGATGCGAGAATACCGATGATCGCGATAACGACCAAGAGTTCGATAAGTGTAAAACCTTTTGATTTCATATAATGTTATTCCCTGTATTTATTAATAAGTAATGCACATTTATTGTACTATATGCAAAATTTATATGCAAAACAAAACCCCGCATAAATGCGGGGTTTTACAAGAAAAGGCACACAACCTATTCTTTATGTCACCATAAATAAATTACGGACAAGCAACAACTGTGGTAGCAGGAAGTGTTGTAACTGATTTAGATGCACCTGTTGAGTCTACACATTGCGCTGATGTTGCAAGCGTCTTCAATGGAACCCACACTGCCCACGTAGCACCAGCCGCAGCGGTGTTAGCATATCCAGTAAGACCTGAAGCATTCGTTGCCGCCTTCACAGCGCTCGCGAATGTAGTATTCCCCATAAGACCTGTGCAAACACCTGTCACGGCAGTCACAACTCCTGCGCTAGTCACACTACAATTACCTGCAGCACCGTAATTACCATTGCCACCAGCGGTATCATCATAGTAAAGCTCTGCTTGCGCGCGAAGGTTTGCCAAGTTTGCCTTGATAGCAGCGTCCGCACCCTTTGAACGAGCTGTGTTGAGTGATGCCAAAACAACAGATGCGAGAATACCGA
>JBARNW010000151.1:0-4902 GCA_049641785.1 Minisyncoccia bacterium
GCCATCAATATGGGGATCGTGCGCTCAGTATCTTTGCAAATTTTTTGAAACAATCCTTTCGCGAAACTGACATAGTTAGCCGTTGGGGTGGAGATGAATTTGTCGTGTTGCTTCCTGGGATTTGTTACGATAAGGCAGTTGAGCTTGTAACAGGGGTCAAGGACAAACTCGAAGGCGTATTTATGCAATGTTCTGATAACAAGCAAGTGCCTATCCGAGCGTCATTTGGCGTGGCATCAACATCTGATGGGCATGTGGCTCGTACCCTCGAAAAAATTATTGAGGTCGCAGACAAAGCGATGTATGTGGACAAGAAAAAGTAACAATTTTCTCTTTTTAGGAACCCTTGTGTATTTTTGCACAAGGGTTTTTCTTTTGCTTATATATGGTAAAATAATCAGATGGAACAAGAAATTTTAAATCGCCTTCAGACACAGGACGAGCTTTTACAAAAAATCTATATTTCGTCCGAAAAAACTCGCAAGTATTTTTTGTGGACATTTTATGCCACAGTAGCGCTATTTGTACTGCCTTTAGTCGGACTTATGATTGCGATCCCAGCACTTATGTCTACATTGAGTGGTGCGTACGGACTTTAAATTATGTCATCAGCTACACTAATTCTCATTGGGCTAGTACTCGGCGCTATTGTAGCTGTTGTTGTCGTGCTGTTTTTACGCAAACAAAATGAAACACCTGAAGGGTCGCAAGGGGATGCATTACTCCTAATCCAAAACCAACTCGGTAATTTTCAGGCACAACTAGGGGACTTTATGAAAACAGTCGATGCGAAAGTAGGGTCTTCAAACAAGGAAATGCAACAGGCGGTCCATATGCAGTTTAGCGAATCTCAAAAGCTTATTCGAGAAATCAATGAACAGGTTGAAAGAAATCTCAGTAATGTGGCAAAAGAAATGACAGCGGCAAATGAGACCAGTAAGCAAGTACTTGGAATTACAGACCAACTCCAAAACCTAGAAAAAGTTCTTACTCATCAAAAGCAGAGGGGGAACCTAGGTGAGGCTGCACTTGAGCTCATTCTCTCAAATATTTTACCGCCAACAGCATACAAGCTCCAGCACCAATTCAAGGGCGGGGAGACTGTTGATGCTGTTATCATTACTAAAGATGGAATGATTCCTGTGGACGCAAAGTTTTCGCTGGACAACTATAATCGTGTCGTGAATGAATCAGACCAAACACGCAAGGAGGAGCTCGAAAAAGATTTTCGAAATGATCTTAAAAAGCGAATAGATGAAACTGCAAAATATGTGCGTCCCGCAGAGGGGACACTCCCCTTTGCTTTTATGTTTATCCCTGCTGAAGGTATTTATTATGACCTGCTAATCAACGAAGTAGGTTCTGTAAAAGTGAACACTCGTAGTTTAATCGACTATGCCACAAATGAGAAAAAGGTGATCATTGTGTCACCAACAACATTCTCAGCATATTTGCAGTCTGTATTGTATGGCTTTCGTGCCTTTAAAATTGAAGAATCCGCGCAGTTAATAATTGGTCGTGTGGAGGAATTGAGAAAGCACCTAGTCGCATACGAAGAGTATATGAAGAAACTTGGCAATACGCTTGGAACCACTGTTAACCATTACAACATGGCGTACAAAGAACTCAAAAAGGTAGACAAGGATATGGTGAAAATTACAGGGGAGACCGCAAGTATTGATCCTATCCTAATTGAAAAACCAGTTTCCGGTGAGTAGATTAATGTAATTTCTGCAAAAAAAACCGGAAGCAAAGGGTGGTGCTTCCGGGTGGCCAGGTCTTTTTAGTGGTAAAAATGTGGGGCCAAGGCCGGCATGCGGGCGCTCAGGGAGGAGAAGCGCGCATACCAACAAATTAATAATAGCACGAAGTTGGTGTTTTTGTCAATTTCTTGCAGTTTTTAGGGTATGCTTATGTGGGAAATTTGATTTTGGCGCGCTTATAGGCAAATTCGCTTGCGTTTTCTTTAATTTCGTGTAGAATACAGAGATTATGATTTTTGCAGTAATACAGACAGGTGGCAAGCAATATAAAGTTGCTCCAGGTGAAACTCTTCTTATAGAGAAGCTTCCAGGTGAGCCAAAAGTAGGAGATAAGATTGTTTTTGATCAGGTTCTACTTGTAAATGATGATGTTAAGACATTAGTTGGCGCTCCAATAGTAGTTGGTGCATCTGTTCACGCTACACTCAAAGAGGAAGGTCGCGGAAAGAAAGTTGTCGTTATTCGATACCGTAACAAGTCCCGCTATTTCAAGAAGAATGGACATCGTCAGCCTTTTATGAAAGTAATGATAGACGCGATTAAGTAATCAAGGCTTTAAATAAGAAACCCCCTGAATCTAATGATTCAGGGGGTTTTGTTTCTAGTCAATTGGTGACTTGCACCCAGGGCCATAAATTCCGCGTCCACCGATTGAATGCTTGTCAATTTCGTCACTCATTTTATCGAAGTAACAATCCTCGTTGATAAGCACCTTATTATCGCCAGTGCCAACCAAATAGGGACCAAGTGGATCATTTTTCTCTAGCGGTTTTCCACAACCACACCCGCAGATATCAATGGTGTGTTGTGGTGGATTTTTCAAATAATCTGCCAGCGTTTGGGTCATTACAGACTCCTTTTTAGGTTAATGTGCAAAACTTTCTAAATAAACATTAACATATTGGGACAGCAAATCAACCTCTATTTTTAAGCGCGTGCTTTAGGGTGTCGCTATCAGAGTACTCAAGCTCTGTGCCAGTAGAAAGCCCGCGACCTAGTGTGGTGATAGTGATTCCAAGCTGTTCTGCAAGTGGTGTGAGCGCCTTGAGTATGTAATCATGAGTAAAATCCCCCTCAGGGTTTACGGAAAGCGCTAGGATTATTTCCGTAAGGCCATCTGTTGCAGAACCCTCTATTCGCTCTAAAAGCTCCCTAATGCGAATTTTTGAAGCAGGGTCACGTTCAAGCACGGGGATAGTGCCTCCTAAAATAAAGTATCTACCTGCGTAGCCTCCACTGCGACGAACGCTTTCAAGATCTGTATCCTTCTCCACAACCATAAGAGTACTGCTATCTGCGTCATCAACACAAATATCACAAAGCGTGCTCGAATTTGATGATGTGCGCTTTTGGTAGAATCGAAAACACCCAGCGCATTGTGTAATATCTTTCTTTAATGCGGATATTTCGCGAGCTAGACTGTCCACAAAGTGTGGATCTTGCGCGAGCAGAAAATACACGAAGCGTTTTGCTTGGCGCGTGCCAATACCAGGAAATTTCATAAAAAGATGTGAGAGATTTTCAATTGAACTCATATTTTAAAAATCATCAAAATTCCCACCAGAACTGCGTGTAGCACCAGCATACTCATGTTGCTTGTCGATAGACATGAATGTGGATTTTTCCTCGTCGAAGTAGAGTTGAATAGCACCTACTGGTCCGTTTCTGTGCTTTTCTACAAGAATCTCTGCAATGTTGGTTTTCTCGGCATTTTTGTCTTGCTTGTCCTCGCGGTGAATAAACATAACAACATCAGCATCCTGCTCAATAGAACCTGAGTCACGAAGGTCTGACAGGCGAGGCTTGCCACCACGCGCCTCTACTGCGCGGGAAAGCTGAGAAAGCGCAATCACAGGCACATCAAGATCCTTTGCTAGCGCTTTTAGCGAGTGAGATATCTCTGTCACTTGGTTGACCATAGAATCATGATTTTTTGATGTATTCATAAGCTGGAGATAGTCGACAATGATGAGCCCAAGCCCATGCTCGCTCTTGAGTTTTCTAGCTGCAGAACGCATTTTCATAATCGTATTTCCAGATTGATCATCGATAAAAATTGGTGCTTTAGAAAGTCTGTCGAGTGAGCCACGTAATTTTTCAAAATCCTCATCAAGTGAAAGCTTCCCCGTACGAAGTTTCCATGCATTTACGCGCGCCTCTGCCGATAGCAGGCGGTCGACGAGCTGCTGCGTATTCATTTCAAGAGAAAAAATTCCAACAGGAACATTGTGATGAATCGCTGCTTGGCGGGCAATATCAAGCGCGAGAGTCGTCTTACCCATCGATGGGCGAGCAGCGAGGATGATGAGGTCGGATTTTTGAAAGCCAGAAAGTAGTGTATCGAGTGCTGGGAAGCCAGAAGGTACTCCACGTAGCTCGCTACCAGACTTGTGCATTTTATCAAGGCGCTCCCACGCCTCTTCAAGAGTGTCTTTTAGACCGATAAATTTTTTCGTGACACTTGAATTTGTGATTGAATATATCTTCTTCTCTGCCTCATCTAATACATTTTCAATTTGTTCAGCCTCGTTGTATCCTAGCTCAGAGATGTGTTCCGCCGCCTCAATAAGTAGTCTTAAAATGTATTTTCTTTGAACAATCTCAGCATAATGTTTTGCGTTTGTAGAGGAGGGGACAGTATCTACAAGCTCAGCCAAATAACTTCCACCCCCAATATTGTCAAATTTGCCACGTTCCTTTAGTCGAGTAGACACTGAAAGCAGGTCTATCGGCTCATGACGCGTGTGGAGCTCTATCATTGCATCAAAAAGCATGCGGTGCTTGTCTACATAAAATGATTCCCTTGTGACAACATCCCCAACATCGTACATGCCCTCTGGGCGAAGCATGAGGGATCCAAGAAGCGCTTTTTCTGTATCTATGTTTTGTGGTGGAATGCGGAGCTCTCTTGATTTAAATTGTCGGTTTTTTGTATCTGCCATATCGGCCATTCTAGCACAGCTTTAATTCTCGCAAAAACAAAATCGTGGAAAAAATAGGGGATAAGCGGTGGATATAAAATTAGGACACAAAAATTAACATATGGCAGGGGAATTCATTGAATCCATTGACTTTTTTTAGGTTTTAAAGGAATATATGTCTGGGCGTTTTTTGTCTTTAAATTTTTATGAAAGGGTGC
>JBARNW010000152.1:0-2141 GCA_049641785.1 Minisyncoccia bacterium
GTTATAGCGTCATCACAGCACGAGCGTATTGGGAAAAATGAACTGGAAGAAGAAACCGAGCACGGAAAGGTACACGACATAGAAAGAACACTGAATTCAAAATTCGGGGACGCATTCTTTGGGACCATTGCCCTTAACGGAGCCGAGGCTTCTGAGCCGTCCCTAAGTGTGACCGTACGATTATTTGAACCCATGAGTGGTGATGTGCGTGAGCCTCTTGACCTAGTCCTTCTTGTTTACTACTCAAACGTAATGGAAATTGCAGACGTTCTAGGCTCAGGAACCAGTATTTATGCAGGCATGCCATCGATCACTGGGAGGTTGACACACGCCGCGCTTCTAGAGGAATATGAGACATCTGACCTTTATTTGGTCAACAATGATAGGTATCTGGTGACACCGTCACGGTCTGTGAGAAATGTAAAGGTGAAGCAAAAAGTGGACACACTGCCAGTACGGGAGTGCCTGGAAAATGGCAAGGAAATAAATAAGGAGTACGACAACTACCTAGGGGTTCGCGTGCTCGGCGCTTCGATGTGCTTTAAGAATGAAGGGATAGTTGTTTTAGTCGAGGTTGAAAAACAGGAAATTTTTGAGCCGCTAACAACCCTTATCAGGTACACAACGGTAGTTGGAACAACGGCTCTTGCATTTGGTATTCTTATTATTGTTTTATTTCTAAGGCGACCCCTTGAGCATATTGATGATATTGTTGCTGTCGCAAAAAAAGTAGAGGGTGGCAATCTAAGCGCATCTATAAAAATAGAAACAAAGGATGAGCTAGGGTACCTGGCGTCTGTTTTCAACGACATGATATCCTCTGTGCGTAATAATCAAAAATATCTACATGAAGCAAGATACAGAGCAGAGGAAGGGGAAGTGATGGATGATGCGCTCCTTGCAGGCCTTGGTGAAGGAATGATTGCTACGGACAATAATGGCCTCATTATTAAAATGAGTAATTCGGCAGAAAAAATGCTTGGATTAAAATTTGCGGATGTTATCGGTAAAAAGTTGGTTGATGCGGTGGAGGCCCTGGACGAAAATAACGTAGAGATACCGGATGAACAGCGCATTGTCAATTCTGCGCTCAGGGGGACACCATCATCGTCAAACACAATGCAATACAAACGCAAAAACGATGGGTATTTCCCCATTGCGCTCACGTGGACACCTGTCATGCTTGGGGACAAATTAGTCGGCGCCATTGGCATCTTTCGCGATATTACAAAGGAAAAGGAACTGGAAAAAACGCGTGGCGACCTCCTCTCCCTCGCTTCTCATCAGCTCCGTACTCCACTCTCTGGTACAAAGTGGCTTATTGAAACACTGAAGACCGGATTGCAGGGCCCTCTAACTTCTGGGCAAACAGAGTATCTCAATGAAATATACAAGATCAACGAAAGAATGACTGGGCTTGTGCATGACATGCTCGGCGTGCTTCGTATGGAGGGAGACACAGCTAAAGCAAAGAATGAGGAAGTGTACATTAAAACTCTCATGACTACACTTTTTGAAACCTTTCATGGTGTGGCAGAGAGCAAGGAAATGAAAGTCGAGTTCCCTGAAAAAACAGACTACACTGTAAACACAGATCCGCTACTCCTACGAAATATTCTCGAAAGTTTTATATCCAATGCGATTAATTATTCTAATCCTGGTGGGAGCGTCGTGATTAATATCGAGGAAAAAGATTCTGACTTAATATTCTCTGTAAGGGATTCCGGAATTGGTATCCCCAGCTCGGAGCAAAAGCAGATCTTTGAGCGATTTTACCGCGCTTCGAATGCAAAAACTTTTGATACTCGCGGAAGTGGGCTCGGGCTATACATTGCTTTGATGCTTGCAAATAAAATTGATGCTCGAGTTTCATTTGAATCAGAGGAAGGTAAGGGGTCGACATTTTATGTGTATGTCCCCTACCGTAGCGCAAATAGCTTGCCAGAGAATGTGACTAGTGTATAATGTAAAGCATAACTTATAATATAATAGTATGAACCATGTATTAGTTGTCGAGGATGAGGATTTCTTGGTACGAGCCCTAAAGGACAATCTCGTTTCAGAGGGTCACAGCGTGTCTGTAGCAACAGATGGCGAAATGGCATTTGATGAGCTGAAAAAGAAAAAGCCAAGTCTTATCT
>JBARNW010000002.1:0-3928 GCA_049641785.1 Minisyncoccia bacterium
CAGCATGCCGTTTTTCGATAACCACCATCTGCCATTTGAAGGCAAGCCACGTAACGTCGCGGGCGCGATATGGGATATGATGGAGAAATACGAATAAGTTTTACTAAAAAAACAATCACCGCATACAAACAAAGTTTGTATGCGGTGATAAGACCTGTGCTGGTCAATAGTGGCCCCATATTTGCCAAAGTAAATACCGATGAACCGAATAGCTTGATCTTACCTGTTGGGTCTCATCGCAAAGGTACATCCCTTTTTTGATACGGCAATCGTGCTCGCATTGCAGTTGAGCTCCTTCGTTACCACTATTCGCTCTATCAGCAAGTAGTTTTAATTGCCTATATTCCTTCAGTAACACAGGGTCTGCCGTCCAAAGCTTAAGTTGAAGATAAAGAGCAACGACAATTAGTATTATCGCAAAGAGTACAAGAATCGTACCTATTGCTTCGCCAACGAGTAGCACTTCAAGTTTTTCACTCATCACAACCTCCTTAAATAGTGTCTAGATCAAAGACTATACTCATTGTCCATAAGTGTCAATTATTCAGGTTTATTTAGCTTGTGTGGATTGTGGTTTGGGCAAAGTTTGTTGCTACATCTCTCGGGTATCGTTTTTGTACCATCCATCATGAGTGAGTCGCAGGGGGAGCCGTCAACTTTTGGATATTCGCAAATTCTGCCTGTCGGTCTTGCTTTGATTGCATTCTTGCAGTCGGGGTAACCAGTGCAACTATAGAAAATACCAAATCGACCTTTGCGCTCGGTCATAAAACCTTTTTTGCACATAGGGCATGGAACGCCAGTGTGGTTTAGAAGAGCGGCAGTGTCGTCTTTTTTAATGTGCTTGCATTTTGGATAGTTGCCGCAGGCAATGAATCTTCCAAATCGACCGTCACGTTCAAAGAGATTTGATTTACCACACTTTGGGCAAAGCTCGCCAGTATCGCGTGGTCCGGCAAGCTCGGTGCCGTCTATCATGCGCGCGCCGTCGCAGTCAGGATATTTTTTACACGAGAGAAACTTTCCTGTACGCGCGAGCTTGATTATCATCGGGCCTTTGCATTTTGGGCACTTGTGTTGTGGGTCGGCATCGCCGAGCGTCGTCTGTTTGTCCAACTTGTCTTTTGCCTTGAGGTCTTTGGAAAATGGACCGTAGAAATCTTTTAGGGTTTTCACATACTCACGTGTGCCGTCGGCAATATCGTCGAGTTTGTTTTCCATTTCTGAGGTGAAGGTGTCTGAAATATAATTTGCAAAATGTTCCTCGAGGAACGAGCTCACTACGTCGCCAGTGTCGGTTGGTTTTAGTGCTTTGCCGTCTTTGATGACATAACCACGATCCTGAATAGTTTTAATAATAGACGCATACGTAGAAGGACGACCGATGTCGCGCTTTTCAAGCTCTTTCACTAGACCTGCTTCAGAGTAGCGTCCTGGTGGCTCGGTGAATTTTGCCTCATCATTGAGAGAAAGGAGAATGAGTGACTCACCCTCGGCAACTTTTGGAAGTTCTACATCTTCACCACGAGAGTCAGGATCTGCGGCAAGCCATCCTGGCGTGATGACACGCGAGCCAGTGACGGAAAAGTTTGGTATAGAAAAATCTCGCACATTAGCGAGTATCGTTGTTCTTGCAAGCTTCGCATCCACCATTTGTGATGCGATGGTGCGCGCCCAAATGAGGCGGTAAAGCTTTTGCTCTTCTGGGTTGATACCTAGAGAGTCCTTGCTCATATCTGTTGGGCGAATAGCTTCGTGCGCCTCCTGAGCATTCTTACTTTTTGTTTTATAAATGCGCGCCTCTGCAGACTGTGCTCCGTAGCGTTTAGTAATTTCTGCGAGGATTGCTACGGTTGCATCTTTAGAAAGCGTAGTGCTATCGGTACGCATGTAGGTGATGAAACCCTTTTCGTAGAGCTTTTGCGCGATACCCATGGTGCGAGACGGCGCAAATCCAAAACGAGAGGAACCCGCCTGCTGAAGTGTGGAAGTGATAAATGGCGCCTTTGGCGAGCGACCTACTTCGCTTTCTTTGACCTCGCGCACAACCCACTGATTTGCGCGACCTATTTTTAATATATTTTTTACGATTGATTCATCGCGAGGTTCCTCTGTGCAGGCAAGCTCGAGCTCGGCGCCTTTCATTGTTTTTACTTTTGCGGTGAGGGTCCAATACGCCTCTGGAATAAAGGCACGGATTTCACGCTCGCGCTCCATGATAATACGAAGAGCGGGGGATTGCACACGCCCAGCGGAAAGACCGTAGCGAACTTTTTTCCAAATGAGACCTGATAGGTCGTATCCCACGAGTCTGTCCAGAACGCGTCGCGCCTCCTGCGCTTTCACAAGGTTGGCATCAATCTCGCGCGGATGTGCGATAGCCTCCTCGATGGCACTCTTGGTGATTTCGTGATAGGTGACACGCTTTGGTTTTTTGAGACCGCACGCTTTTGCAATGTGCCATGCGATAGCCTCACCTTCACGGTCAGGGTCGGTTGCAAGAAGCACCTCGCTCGCTTTCTTTGCAAGTGAGTCAATTTCATGCACCACGTCGGCTTTACCTTTTGAGATTTCGTAAAAAGGAATAAAGCCACCGGGAATATCGATAGCTTGTTTGTTTGATTTCGGAAGGTCACGAATATGCCCAACGCTCGCCTTTACAACATATTCGTCCCCAAGATATTTCCCAATAGTCTTCGCCTTTGACGGCGACTCGACAATCAGGAGCTTGTATGATTTGGTTACCATTGAGATACATTAGTACTATAGAGTAGTTTATTTTGCAAATTAATAAATAAAATACCCTTCACAAGATTTAATTTTGCAAAGGGTATTATCCATAATGTATAGCTACGGGAACTGGGACATTTTTCCCACTGGTGCGAATGCATCATCTGCGGAACCACTTTTCCTGAAGCGAGCATTTTTTTCTCGCTTCGTTATTGTCATCAGGACAAGAATGCACTTCCCAGCAACTAAAATTGTTGCCGCGATTGTGGTCAAGCCAGCTGCAGTGTTGCCGAAATACACCTTTGCTGCCAGTACAGCAATTGCGCTGATGACAATGAGTACTGCGATGATTGTGTAATCTTTGTCCATCCTTAAATACCCCCTGTGATTTGTCACAACACAATGTCATGACTCTTTGACGAGCATAGCACTATATTACATTTTTGTCAAACAAAATTAAGTTCAATAGTTTGAAATTATACACGTTCAATTTTGCCCATTCGCTCTTGAATCACGCCTTTGATTTCAAGCACTGTGAGTATAGAAAGTGTTTGTGCTAGTAGAGTGTCGAATGATGCGAGGATGTCTTCGCGCGCGAGTGGCTCGTCGAGCAAAATGAGAATTGCTTGCTCTTCTGGTGTGAAAAGTGTTAGGTCCAGAGTGCCTGTTTGTTGCTCTATAAATCCAATTTCTTCAAGTAAATCCTTTGCGCAGGTGATTGGCGTCGCGCCCTGGCGCAACAGATTGTTCGTACCTTTTGATGTTGCGGAGAAAATGGGGCCAGGGACAGTGAAAACATTTCTGTTGTAGTCGAGAGCCATGCGCGCGGTGATAAGTGTACCGGATTTTTCCTCGGCTTCTATAATGAGCACACCCTGCGAGAGGCCAGCCATTATTCTGTTGCGCTGGGGGAAGCTCCATGGTGTTGCTCTAAAATCTGGTTCGTATTCAGAAATAAGAGTGCCACCGTTTTCTACAATCTCTTTTGCAAGCCCAAGGTGAGTGCGTGGGTAAATGACAGATGTATCAAGCCCTGAGCCTGGCACTGCGACAGTGCGAAGCCCGGCATCCAGCGCTGCACGGTGTGCAATGCCATCAACCCCCATTGCGAGGCCAGAAATAATGACAATAGGGTATCCAGCGAGCCCAGATATAATTCGCTCACATGCCTCCTTCCCATAGCTTGTGTATTTTCGAG
>JBARNW010000008.1:0-3906 GCA_049641785.1 Minisyncoccia bacterium
CAACTTGCCCTTGATCCCCTGGCTTCGCCCAGACGGCAAAACTCAAGTCACTTATACTAATGGAAAATTAAACACAGTATTGGTCAGTACCCAGCATTCAGCCGACGTTAATCAAGAAGAAATAAAAAAAGAAATCACAGAGAAAATTATCTTCCCTCTTCTTTCTGAAACTGAGAAACGTGAGGTCAAAATATTGGTAAACCCTACGGGCCAATTTATCCAAGGCGGATTTGAAGCGGACACCGGATTAACCGGAAGAAAAATAATGGTAGATACTTATGGGGGGATCATTCCGCACGGCGGAGGATGTTTCTCGGGAAAAGACGCCACAAAAGTAGACCGCTCCGGCGCCTATATGGCGCGATTTGTCGCCAAGAATTTAGTCGCAAATGGCTATGGTAAGGATGTGCTCGTATCTGTAGCCTATGCTATTGGTATGGCCGAACCGCTCATGATAGAAGCCATAAATGAAAAAGGTGAAGACTTGTCGGAAATTGTAAAAAGAAATTTTGATTTTAGCCCTCGCGCAATCATCGAACGCCTCGGCCTCCGCGCTCCCATCTTTCTCAAAACATCGACTTATGGTCACTTCGGAAAAGAAAACCTACCATGGGAGAAAATCGAGAAAATAAAATAAACATTTCCATGGACTGTATTTTCTGTAAAATTGCCAATAATTTGTACTCTTGCATAAATTGCCAAGCTGTGGTAGAATAATTAGGAAAATAAAAAGAAATCCTCTATGGGTTTCTCAAGATTGCACATTTACATAAGAGGAGAAAGTTATGAGAGAACGCCTACAAAGGATGCTTGGTGAACGTACATTAGTACTCATTAAGCCGGACGCGATCAAGCGAGGGCTGGTCGGAACCATTTTACTACGTTTCGAACAAACTGGTCTCAAGATAGTTGCTTGCAAATTAGTTTTTCCAAGTCGCAGGCAGCTGGATGGTCATTTCCCGAAGTCTGAAAACTGGGTTCGAGGTATGGGCGAAAAAACCCTCGAAACCTACCAGGAGTATGGGATTGACCCAGTGGAGATTCTCGGCACCACAGACTCACTCGCCATCGGAAAAAAGATCAAGGAGTGGAATTATCACTACCTGACACTTGGTCCGGTGATGGTTATGGTGCTTCAAGGCATTCATGTTGTTGACACGGTGCGAAAGCTCATTGGACACACGCTTCCCTACAAGGCAGCACCAGGAACGATCCGTGGAGATTTTTCCATCAACGCGCCCGATTTGGCAAACGTTGTCGGAAGTGCCTGTAAAAATCTTGTACACGCTTCAGGCAATCTAGTAGAAGCCGAACAGGAAATCACCAACTGGTTCGAACCCAAGGAAATCATTTCATGGGAACGAACCGACGAATTCCTGCACTTCATGCAGGGAGAATTCACAACTACTAAAGAGGAGGAAGCCATGAAGTACACAGCTCTCGAACAAACCATCGAATCACTCAAGGAAGTCGACCCGCGCAACGCCGCAGAACATGCCTACGCGCTCGCTGCGCTCCATCGCCGTGATGGCAACAACGAAGAAGCAATTCGCTTCGGTCGTGAAGCCATCGCCCTCTTTGACAAATGCTCGATGGAGACGCTCGAAGACTGCACCGCGCGTGGTGTCGTCATCGAGGGAATCGCGATTCCCGACATCATCCACCAGGATGTGGTGAGGGACCGCCTGCAACCACTCGTGCTCTGATTTTCAACGCTCAAAGGAGCAAAGCCCCACAGGTCGAGAGATCTGTGGGGTATTTTTTTATGTTTTTTAAAAAAAGATGCCCCGCACTAGTTGTGCGGGGCTGGTGGATATTTAGTTAAAGGATTTTTTCATTTGTTCGAGGGCATGACGACGCATGGATACTGCATTTTTTTCTTCGCTAGTCATTTCAGCGAAGCTTTTATTAAAACCGTCAGGGATAAAAATTGGATCCCATCCGAAACCACTGCTTCCACGCATAGTGTCAGAAATCGTTCCCTTAATCTCTCCGACAAATACGTGAGCCTTATTGCCGTCAAAGAAGCCAATCGCAGTTTTTGCTGTAGCACGACGATTCTCTACATTAGTAAGCATTTTGAGAATTCCCTCGTTGCCGACAGTTTCCAAAAACCACTTGATCAGCGCGCCAGGAAGTCCATTCCACGCGACAAATTCAAGGGCAGTATCCTCAACGAGAACAAATTTACCCGTTTTGTGAAAAGCATCTTTCGCTTTCTCGCTGATGACTTCAGCAACATCTAGCCCTTGTGGTTCATAGAGTTCTACTGCAATCTGTTCAAGATCACGACCAAGAATTTCGTTCACTTCCCGAAGTTTGTTTAAATTCTTTGTTGCAAAAAAATCAGGATACATATACAACATTCTATTGTATCCAGAGTTTTTAGGCAACTCTGAAATTACTGTTCTGCGATGATTCGTAACATACTGAAGAATACGTTCGGCCGTTTCTTGTTCTTCCCCGTCATGATTCACGATGACAAAATCATAGAAACGTGCGGCTTGCAGTGTGGTCGGATCATCTCGAAGACGCTTTGAAATTTCGTCTTCGGTCATTCTTCTGCCACGAAGTCGCTGAACCAAATCAGCATGTGACGGTGGCATAATAAAAACCAGAACAGCTTCAGGAATGATTCGCTTGAGTAGGAATGCGCTTCCAACCACGAGATGAAGAGCAGTGTTCTTACCGGAGTCAAGTGCTTGTCCCAATGTTTCAAGAGGTAGACCATAATGATTGTCGGTTATCAAAACATGGTCGAGGAGTTTTCCGCTTTCCTGCAAAGAGATGAAGGTGGCTTCGTCCACAAAATGGTAATGAACACCGTTTATTTCTCCAGGCCTCGGTTTACGTGTTGTGCATGTTGGTAATTTCGCAAAGTCCGAAATGGAAGTGATGATATTAATAACGGTGTCTTTTCCAACACCAGAAGGTCCAGAAACAACTAGTACTGTTCCTCGTTCTTTCATTGATTATTTCTCCAATGTAAATGTACCGATATAATTTTTAGAAACCTATGATGATCTCTTTTTCTAATTTTTATTGTACCACAATTTCCTTATTTACACAAGAGCATCGTAATAGTTCAATAACTTATTACTACCTTAGCAATTTCCAATCTTTACGCGCTCCCATCTTTCTCCAAACAGCAACCTACGGCCACTTCGGAAAAGACAATCTCCCATGGGAAAAGATAGTTAAGTTAAATTAACTAAACCCTTCTAGTACATATTCTTTTACATTCGGAGGAAATTGAAAATTATCAATTTCATTTTTCCCAATCCACCTTACATCAACTGTATCTTCGAGAGGTCTCGCTTCTCCTGATTTATATTTACATAAGAATACCAAAGCCAAAACATCATCTCCGTTGCTTCTGGTAAATGTATTATTATGAACCATGACAACATCATCAAATATTTCAACCCCGACTTCTTCTAAAATTTCTTTTTTAATATTTTTTAGTAAAATACCATGCTCTTCACCTGTAGATTCTATTTTTCCTCCAGAAATACTCCACTTTCCACCTTCGTGACCTTCTTCGGGACTTCTTTGCGCAATCAAAACCTTACCCTCGTTGTTTACGATAACACCATTAACAATTACTGAGTAGAATTTTTTCATAGATTTTTATTTATTTCTGTCCGATTGCTTCCAAAATTTTATGCCAGTGTTTATGTCCAATATCATTATCATAAAAACTAAACACTTTTGTTTGAATGTTTTTAAACCCTTGATCTGCAAACATTTTTTTTATGCAAACTTGGGATAAATCAGACTTACTATTTTTATCAGATTGATCAAAGGTATGTATAAAAAACCATCCTCCATTTTTTAAATTATCAAATATTGTTTGAATAAGTTGTTTTTTATTTTTCAATTTATGTATTACATTATTTGAATAAA
>JBARNW010000011.1:0-3727 GCA_049641785.1 Minisyncoccia bacterium
CCACCAGTGTGGTCGAGGTGTCCGTGCGTTATCATGACAGCTTTTACTTTGTGTTTGCGGTCCTCGAGGTACTTTGTGTTTGCCAAAATGTAGTCAACTCCAGGAGTATTTTCCTCACGGAACTGAAGTCCTGCATCGATAATAACAATAGAATCCTTATACTCAACCATGGTCATATTGCGGCCGATTTCCTCCACACCTCCAAGCGCGATAATACGAATGTCGCCATCTTTGAGTGGTGGAATGATTACGTTGTCAGCATCTTTTGCAGGATATGGCGCCATCATGCGTCTTGAGTCAGCTTTTTCTCGGCTTGTTGAGTGCTTGATGCGTGTTGAAGTACGCTGGGTTTCTCCTGAAGGGCGCGCGCCTCGTGATCCACGAAATCCTGCGCCAGAACCCTGAGCTTGCCCTTGTGTGCGCGCTACATTACTAGCAGGAGATGCAGTAGACCCTGGTTGTGGTCGCTGGCCTCCGCGATAGTTGCCACGATTTGCTGAGCGTGTTACCGCGCTTCTTGGTCCACGCGCATTGCTGTCCTTGCGTGGAAAACGTCGCGCGCTATATCCGCCTTTATTGTCTACATTTGGTGTAGATGCCTCTACTTTCTTAGGTTGTTCGTCAGTCATTATATTTTATTTTTATTTATTAATTTATTATCTACTGTGAGAACTTATCTCAAAAATTATAACGACAGTTTCGCAATCGTTCTCATTTTTGAAACAATTTCCTTTTTTAATTTTTAAAAATTTTCCACAAATTGTCAGTGCTGGTATACCATTCATGTATATTTAGAAATCGTTCAGACGGATTTGTGATCAAGCCAAGAGAAAAACCGCGTACATTTTGTGGAACAACATACAAAAATTCTGGAGCATACATAAATATTGCAGGTGAATCTTTTGTTATTTCGTTACGGAAAGAATTATATGCAGACACCCTTTTTTCACTATCTGTTTCTGTGCGTACGTCGTCCAAAATTTTGTCTACTTTTGTATTCATGTACGAGGTGATGTTAAGCCCTGGATCAAGGCGCTGACTTGAATGCCAAAATGGATATGGGTCACCACCCTGCCCAAGTACCTGACCAAAGAAGAGAGCCTCAAATTTGCGCGGTCGAACAATGGTTTCCTTTAAGTCACCTGTAGCAAATACTCGCACATTGACCTGCACCCCTAGCTCTTCCCATGAATTTTTGAGCTCTTGCGCAACGGTTTTTAGCTCACTAGCCTCTGAAGTTGCAAGGTCAAAATGAATTGTTTGAACCTCCTTTTTTACTGTTTTAGTCCAAATATTTTTTTCACTGTCATATTTCCACCCAGCTTTTGCTAGTAGAGCACGGGCTTCAGACAATAGCTCGCTACGCTCATTTTCTGGTTCCGCTGCTTTATACCCAATTGTTCCTGGTGGAAGAGGGGAATCAAGCGCTACACCATACCCTAAAAGAGCTTTGTCTATTACTGATTTTTTATCAACCGCAAGCGCGAGTGCTTTGCGAACAGATGAATCTGTAAAAATTGGCTGCTCATTTTGATTAAAAAATACAGCAAGTACTCGTGGAAGCGGAGAGTGCTCGACGCGGAAACCTTCCAATTCAAGCTTTCTTGCGACCTCTGGAGAAATAGAGTTTACCGCATCCACTGATTGTGTTTTGACAGCTTGCACCAAAGCCTCTTCGCTCCTAAAGAATACAAATTTTATAGTATCAATGTGCGGTTTTCCGAGAGCAAAGGAGTTAAACGACTTTAGTGTATACGATACAGGAATCTCATCCCCATCTTTTGTGGTCGTTTCAATGCTGTTAAATTTGTAAGGCCCTGAACCTATTGGCTCTCTGTTGTATTTGTTTGTATCAAATCGATTATAATCTATTGTCTTCCAGATATGTTCAGGTAAAATCCCCATTGTTGTATTTTCAAGAAATGGAGCATAAGGCTTTTTTAATGTAAAACGAACAGTTAGCTCGTCGACCTGCTCTACGGCAACACCGTCCCAGCTTGCGCGTTTCGGGCTTTTTATACGTCCATCTTGTGCTGTTTTTATAGTAAACACAATATCCTCAGCTGTTATTTTTTTTCCGTCATGCCATTCGAGATTTGGCTTTAGTGTAAATGTGTAAACAAGGCCATCTGGAGATGCTGAGTAACTTTCTGCAAGATCTGGGATAAACCCATTTTTTCCGTCAGAACGTAGAAGTCCTGAATAAACAAGCGCAGATAGATCGCGGTCTGATTCGGTGCCTATATCACTTGTCGCGAGAAGTGGATTGATGTGTGCTGGTGTACTAAGCACTCCTTCAATAAGAGTACCTCCATTCGCAGGTACTTGTACTGTATACGCGCGATTCACACCAATCAATAAAACAATCGTTGTTCCAACGAGAATCCCCATTGCCGTAAAGAATATTTGATTTTCACGATGCGAAAAGGCTTTTAATACAAGAGCAAAACGCCCTTCAATTGGAAAGGTAAAACGAGAGTTCATTTTTTGAGAGAGTTGTGAAAGAAATTGCTTCACGACAGGTTTAAGTATGTCGAAAATCCAGTGTACGTGCTATGCGTTTATAATAAGCATAGCGAATGCCGAAAGGGCAAACAATATCGCAACGATAATTGAGATGTAGAAAAGCACCTTCTCCATTCCACGGCGAGTGTAACGAATAGAATCGTCACCACCACCAAATGCACCACCAACACCTGCTCCAGTCTGCTGGAGTAAGATCGCTGTAGCGAGAATGATAGAGAGGATAATCTGCACCCAAGGCAAAATCGTAACCAGAAATTCCATAACGTTCAATATAGCAGAAAAGAAAAAATGATGCAATCAGAAGAGAAATGAAATACAGGGCAAGCGCTTGGCGCTTGCCCTGTTGGTTGATGTGGCCCCCTTTTGGTACGAGGGTTGTGTGCACGATTTCCTGCCGGCAGGTTAAATTCCAGGACGTGCGAAAGCAGGGGAGTGTCCATGCATAGCAATCTCCTTGTTTAGAAGTTGACGGAGCCCAAAATTAGGAACCGTAGATGAGTCACCCCCTTTCGTCTGTGTTTGAACACGGGAACAACTAATTCAATTGTACGAAACTGATACTTTTTTGTCAAAATTTGCACCTGAGATTTATGTGATATAATGTGTGTTAATCAGATTATTAGTTTAGTAATTTTTATATGACACCAACATACATTATTTTAGCGGTTCTAGGAGCGGTAGTTTTGTGGGCAATTTTTGCCTACAACAGTTTTGTAACCCTCGTAAATCGCACCAAAGAAGCGTGGGCGGATATTGATGTTCAACTCAAACGTCGCTACGACCTTATCCCAAACCTTGTGGAAGCGGTAAAAGGATATGCAAAACACGAGAGTAGTGTATTTGAAAAAGTCACACAGGCGCGCTCTCAGGCAATGCAAGCAGGTACTGTGCACGATAAGGAGGTTGCCGACAATATGCTTACTGGCGCCTTGAAAAGTCTCTTCGCTGTTTCAGAGGCGTACCCAGATCTAAAAGCAAATCAAAACTTCCTATCGCTACAAGCGGAGCTTTCAGATACAGAAAATAAGATTCAAGCCGCACGTCGTTTCTACAACGGTAATGTGCGAGACTTAAACACAAAGATCGAAATATTCCCCAACAATATAATCGCTGGGATGTTCAAGTTTGCAAAGCAGGAATTCTTCGAGCTCGATGAAAACGATACTGCAGCAAAAGAGCCGGTAGCTGTGAAGTTCTAGTT
>JBARNW010000031.1:0-6534 GCA_049641785.1 Minisyncoccia bacterium
AGAACCAGCTGATTTTACGATTCCTGGTTTCAAGGGGGACCCTCGATATGCAAAGTTTAAGGCAATGACTATCCCAGGTTCTAAAATTATAGGTGGATATCTAGGTACAGTAAATGTACCTTCAGATGAAGTTGTGAAGGCTGCCCAGGATGAGCTCAAGCAAGAGCTCAAAAAGATTGTTGTTGAAAAAGCCCGAGCGCAGATCCCTGACGATATGTCATTATTCCCAGGAAGTATTGTCATAAAATTCGAGGAGATCCCTCAGGATTATACATCAGAAGAGGATACGGCCAATGTCGTAATGCGCGCAACGGTTTCAGCTTTCTTTATTGAGACTGCTAATTTGACAAGCAGGCTTATTGAAATTTTGTTCCCAGAAAATAAAAATAATGCATTTCTAATTCCAAATCTATCATCAATCGAGTTTAAATTTAATGACACAGTTGATAGTGTTGTACCTTCTGATATTTCAAATATTCGTTTCCACCTTTCTGGTGTAGTAAAATTCGTTGGGAAGATTGACACACAGAAGATACAGAGCGAACTTGCTAGCAAGAGTAAAAAAGATTTCAGCAAAATTATCATTGAGCAAAACAATGTTAGTAAGGCAGATGCAGTAATCCGTCCAATTTGGAAAAATGCTTTCCCGAGTGATCCAGCAAAAATAAGCATAAAAATTATTTCCAAATGATCATAATGTTGACTGCATACAAAATTTTTGTTACTATGAAACCTCACAAATGGTAGAAATCGAAAAAGAAGAACTTGTACAGGGAGAGGTTATTGAAGCGCTTCCAAGCGCTATGTTTCGGGTAGAGTTTCCCGATGGCAAGGTTATAATTTCTTATCTAGCAGGAAAGATGCGCTTACATCGCATCAAAGTGCTTATCGGGGATAAGGTTATGGTAAAACTCGACCCATATGGAGGGAAGGGGCGAATCATCAAGCGACTGTAATAGAGAGAGGGCTTGCTTTTAATTTTTAAATGCGATATAATGCCCTCACTGTTTCCAAATCAGCTGATTTGCGGCTTGGCCGTAAACTTAGCTGTAAGAAGGTTGCCGTAATTCTATTGTGATTGTCCTTGTTTACTCAAAGAGAATCACAATAGAATTACGGCAACGACTAAATCAGTATAATTTGTTATGAAAGTACGAGCATCAGTAAAAAAAATCTGCGTGAAATGCAAAACGGTTAAGCGTGGCGACCGTATTCGTGTTATCTGCGAAAACCCACGCCATAAACAGCGCCAGGGCTAATCACATTTAAATATATAAAAAAAGATTTATGCGTATCCTAGGAGTTACAATACCAGATGAAAAAAGATTGGAGATAAGCCTTACCGCCGTGTACGGTATTGGTCGTCCGCGTGCAAAAAAGCTTCTTGATGAAGTAAAGATAGAGCATGGCAAGCGAGCCAAAGATTTAACTCCAGATGATGAGGCAAAGATTCGTAAAATTATTGAAGGTCTCACACTAGAAGGCGACCTTAAACGTGAAATTTCAACAAACGTAAAACGTTTGAAAGAGATTAAATCATACAGGGGATCACGTCACGCAAAAAAGCTTCCTGTACGCGGACAGCGTACAAAAACAAACTCACGCACAGTTCGTGGAAATAAGCGAACGACAATGGGTTCAGGGCGTCGCAAGGCTGACAAGAAGTAATATAATATTATGGGAAAAAAACGAATTATAAAAAAAGAAGGACAGAGTGTTGACCAGGGATTAGTATCTCGAGCTCTTTCACGCACTGCAAAAAAGAAGCACGTCGAAGGTACTCTTTACGTTCAATCTACATACAACAACACTAAGGTTCTTCTGGCAGACAAGGTTGGTAATGCACTTGTTTGGTCATCGTCTGGGTCACTAGGTTTCAAGGGTGCAAAGAAAGGCACACCGTTTGCTGCAGCAAAGGTTGGCGAGCTTGTTGGAGAAAAAGCAGCAATGATCGGTATGAAGTCTGTCGATGTTGTCGTGAAGGGCGTTGGTGCTGGTCGTGAGAGTTCGATTCGCGCAGTGAATTCAAAGGGTATCGACATTTCATCAATTCGCGACGTAACACCTGTTCCACACAATGGACCAAAGCCAAAGAAGCCACGTAGAATTTAAACCTAGAATACAATAATCACAATTATGAGCAGAGTTACATGTAAAATTTGTCGTCGTCTCGGAGAGACCATTTGCGGACGTGAAAAGTGCGCGTTTAAGAAGCGTCCGTATCCACCAGGTAAGTTGATTTCTGAAAAGAAACACCGCTCAACTCAGACTGATTACGGTCGCCAGCTTCGTGAGAAGCAAAAGGTTCGCCATACATATGGCGTGAGTGAGACGCAGTTTTCGAATTATGTAAAGGAAGCTTCAGGCAAGCAAGGAATTAATCCAGCAGAGTATCTTTTTGAAGCCCTTGAGTCACGTTTAGATAACACAGTATTTCGTGCAGGGTTCGTGTCATCACGAGCACTTTCGCGCCAGATTGTGTCTCATGGGCACGTTATGGTCAATGGTCGCAGAAGTAACATCGCATCACGCAGAATGAAGGTTGGAGACGTTGTAACAATCCGTCCAGGAAGTATGAGTACAAAACTTTTTGACGGATTAGTCGAACGTTTAAAGGCAGCTACTGTGCCAACTTGGTTTAAAATTGATGGAGATAAGCTTACTGCAACACTACAGGGTAAGCCAAAGCCTGGACAAGCAGAGATGTCATTTAATCTCACTTCAGTTATTGAATTTTACAGTCGTTAGTAGTGTCAGTGCCTGTGCCCAAGTATCCAGTTTGCATTTATCAATGATTTAAGGTATAGTTTCATCGTCTAATTTACACCACACACCAAAATGCTCGACTACAACATTACATTGCCATCGAAGCCAAAAGTTCTCTCTGAGGACGGTTTTAAGGGGAGTTACGAGATTGAAAGTCTTTATCCTGGATACGGTCACACTCTAGGTAACTCACTTCGTCGCATTATTCTTTCATCACTTTTGGGTGCAGCAATCACCACAGTAAAGATTGATGGTGTTTCGCATGAATTTTCTACACTAAACGGTGTAAAAGAGGATGTTATTACAATCCTTCTAAATCTAAAGAAAGTTCGCTTCAAGCTTTCTACAATGGATCCACAGACAATAACACTTTCGGTTAAGGGTGCAAAAGATGTTACTGCGGGTGATATTAAGGTTTCTGGTCAAGTAGAAGTTTTGAACGGAGATCAACATATTGCGACACTAACAGACAAAAATGCGGCGCTTGATATTGAGATTGTAGTAGCAAAGGGCTTTGGGTATGTGTCAAAGGAGGTTCATCAGAAGGAAAAAGTCGACATTGGTACCATTGCCGTGGATGCGATTTTTACGCCAATTCGTCGCGTGAACTACGAAGTGGACAATATGCGTGTTGGCGACCGTACAGATTTCAATCGTTTGCGTATCACCGTAGAAACAGACGGCACAATCACTCCTCGTCGCGCGTTAGAGGCATCGATTGAAATTATGGTAAACCAACTCAAATCAGTCATTGGCTTCGTAGAGAAAGCAGAAGTAGAGGCGGAGGATACCTCAGATAAAAATGAGGAGAAACCTGCAAAAAGGGACACTGCTGACAATGATTTCCTAAAGACTCGTGTTGAGAACCTTGATTTGTCTACACGTACAAATAATGCGCTTTCTAACGCAAATATTCGAACAATAGGTGGACTTGCACGTAAGACCGAAGAGGATCTTCTTGAAATTGACGGTCTAGGGGACAAGGGTATTCAAGAGATCAAGCGCGCGCTTTCTGCTCACGACATAACTCTCAAAGCGTAATTAATTTGAATTAAACACTACTACCATGAAACATCATAAGTCGATTCGAAAATTTGGACGAGATCACGCAGGGCGTATTGCACTTCTTCGATCTCTTGCTCTTTCTCTCATTAAAACTGAGCATATAGAAACTACAGAGGCTAGAGCCAAAGAGCTTCGTCCTTTTATAGAGAAGCTTGTGACACGTGGTGGTATCGCAGATCTTGCATCACGTCGTCTTATTATTTCACGCTTGGGTGGTGTGTCTGGGGAGGACGGAGCAAAGAAGCTTATTGATGAAATCGCGCCTCGCTACAAGGAGCGAGCTGGCGGGTACACACGTATTTTGAAACTTCCACGTCGCCAGGGAGATGCCTCAAAAATGGCAGTTATTGAATTCGTGAATTAGAAATTCTGAATCAGTAGATTCACGGCTTGGCCGCAGACTCTCGAACATAAACAATTATTAATATTACTATTATGACATACAAAATCGACGCAAAAGGAAAATCCGTAGGACGTGTTGCCACCGAGGCGGCAAGTGTTCTCATGGGCAAGACCTCACCAGCATTTCAAAAGCATATCGCTGCTGACGTTGAGGTTGTAATCGAAAATGCATCAAAGGCAACAATTGCTCCTTCAAAGCTTGGAGATGTTCACTCAAAGACATACTCTGGTTATCCAGGTGGTCTTCGCGAGCGCACAATCGGGTATACTATCGAGAAAAAAGGTTACGCAGAGGTTTTTCTACGAGCAATTTCACGCATGATTCCTCGCAACCGTTTGCACAAGGTGCGTATGAAGAATTTAAAAATTACTGAATAATATGACGACCAAAGATACCACAAAAGAAGAAGTAAAGGAGAAGGCTGTAAAGACGACTGCAGTAAAAAAAGCAGTAGCTCGCTATATCGAGGCTGTTGGTCGTCGCAAGACTTCAACCGCGCGCGTTCGTATTACAGAAGGATCAAAAGAGTCTGTTGTTGTAAACGACAAGGATGTTTCTACTTATTTCCCAACACTAGAGCTTCAGAAGATTGTTTCAGAGGCGATCGAAAAATCAAAGGTGGCTGGAAAGTTTGCCATCACTGTGAAAGTTGTTGGCGGTGGGATTCACTCGCAGGCAGAAGCTCTTCGACATGGACTTTCTCGGGCACTTGTTACTTTTGATGAAGAGACAAGAAAGCGTCTCAAGAAACTCGGCTTCCTCAAGCGTGATCCACGCATGAAGGAGCGCCGCAAGTTTGGACTCAAAAAAGCACGTAAAGCCCCACAGTGGTCTAAGCGATAATTTATTAAAGGAAACAAAACAAGTTGGGGGGCGATTACATAAAGTAGTTTCCTCTCTTTTGTTTAATATGGTAAAATCAAATTTCTATGGTAGACAATAAACACGATATGAAAAATGATGAAATAGTCGAGTATGCACCTCAGGGTGTATCACTTGACACAAATGACGATGATATGTATATTGACCCCGTGCAGTTTGAGAGTGAAGAGGATTTAGAGAATCCGGCGCTTGCAATGAAAAAACTCCAGGAGAAACTCAAGACCTGTGAGAAGGAAAAGAAAGAGTATTTGGATGGATGGCAGAGGATGCGCGCGGACTTTGCAAATATAAAAAGGGATGAGGAGACTCGTCGCGGAGAGATGATAAAATTTGCATCGGAAGGTCTCGTTGAGGATCTCCTTCCAGTGCTTGATAGTTTCTCAATGGCCTTTGGAAACAAGGAAGCATGGGAAAAGGTCGACGCAAACTGGCGCAAAGGGGTTGAATATATTTACGCTCAAATGTACTCTGTTCTTGAGTCGCGAGGACTCACTGAGATAGGAAAGGTGGGAGAGCCGGTTGACCCGAGAACCCATGTAGCGGTAGAGGAAGTTTCAGCGGCATCAGAAAATGATTTGAATACAGTTTCAGAAATAATACAGAAGGGGTATCGTCTGCACAATAAAGTGATTCGACCAGCAAAGGTGAAATCATTTGGCGGTATTGAAAAGCAGTAATAAAGTCGACGAATCGCCAGGTTCCGAAATAGTAAGTTCGTGTCTCGGACATAAAAATTACTAAATTCACGACTTGGACACATTAATAGCCTCACTAACATAATCACACTAAACTAATATGGCAAAAATTTTAGGAATTGACTTAGGTACAACAAACAGCGCGGTTGCTATTATTGAGGGTGGTGAACCACGTATCGTTGAAAATATCGAAGGCGCACGTACAACACCATCTATCGTGGCAGTTTCAAAAAGTGGTGAACGCTTGGTGGGGCTTCTCGCAAAGCGACAAGCTGTGACAAACCCACAGAATACGCTTTTTGGTATCAAGCGTATGATTGGGCACACTTATGAAGATGAGGGTGTTCAGCGTGACAAGAAAACAGCGCCATTCGGAATAGAAAAAGCTCCAACAGGTGGTGTTCTTGTGAAGATGGGGGATCGTCAGTATCGACCTGAGGAGATTTCAGCGATGGTGCTTCAAAAGCTCAAGGCAGACGCGGAGGCAAAGCTTGGTGAGAAAATCACAGAAGCCGTTATTACCGTACCTGCGTATTTCAATGATTCACAGCGTCAGGCAACAAAGGATGCGGGGCAGATTGCTGGTTTTGATGTTAAGCGCATTATAAACGAACCAACGGCAGCAGCTCTTGCGTACGGTTTCAATAAAAAGAAGGACGAAAAAATAGTGGTCTACGACTTTGGTGGTGGTACCTTTGATGTGTCCGTACTCGAGGTTGGTGG
>JBARNW010000034.1:0-2390 GCA_049641785.1 Minisyncoccia bacterium
CCCTGAAACCCTATGCGTGCGATCCCCATACATTGCACAAAATCAATACGGTTGACATAAGTGTCGAGCGCAGAAAGTGGCGTAGTCGTATTGATGGCAAGACCAAGCTCAATAAGACCTTCGGGCACTGCATTGCGAATAATTTCGAAGTCTTTCATTGACTCCACATGCACGATAATACGACTTGCCCCCGCACTCACCCATTTCGTCACCGCAAGTTCTGGATTTTCTATCATCAAGTCAACTTCGAAATTCATCTCTTCCCACCGTGGCATTCCCTCTTCTTCAGCAACGATTGCATCGAAATGTGTGTCACGTGGATACGGCCACGTGCGTGCGGGAACAAATTTCCCATCCATAATATCGAGCTGTACAAGTGATACTACACCAACAAAAAGACTCATCATCTCATCGAGATGCTCATAATCCTTTGGCATTATCGCTGGAATGATTTCAATATTAGTCATCAAGTTTCTTTATTCTTCGCGCGTGTTTTTCCTCGCCACCAAATTGTGTATCGAGCCACACACGCACTACCTCTTTCGCTTCCTCCTCCTCAATAAAACGCGCGCCGAGAGAAAGAATGTTCGCATCATTGTGCTCACGCGAAAGCACCACTATATCAACAGCTCCACCATAGTACACTGCTGCGCGCGCGCCTTTTACGCGATTCGCGCACATTGCCTCCCCTTGTCCAGAACCACCGAGAATAATCCCGCGAGACTCTGTGTCGCGAGCAACAGCCTCCGCCACAGGACGAATGAAATCTGTGTAGTCATCAAGTGCTTCAAACGTATGCGCACCAAGGTCCTCAACATCGTGCCCAAGCTCACGCAAAAAAGAGACGAGTGTTTCCTTTAGCTCAAATCCTGCATGGTCGGTGCCAACAAATATTTTCATGAAGTTTTACAGGTAGCTCGCAACTTTAACGACATGCTGCACAAGAGTATTTGTATAGCCCATTTCATTATCATACCAAGCCATCACCTTCACAAGGTTGCCATCAACAACGCGCGTAAGGTCAAGGTCGGCAATAGAACCATAGAGCTCACCAACAATGTCCGACGAAACGATTGGCTCCTCACTTACCTTAAAAACACCCTGCCAACGAGAATCACGTGATGCGTCGCGGAGAATCTGGTTTACCTCTTCAACTGTTGTGTTTCTCTTTGCTATAAATGTTACATCGGCAATAGAACCCGCAATAACCGGCACGCGAATTGAAATACCATCAAACTTTCCTTTCAAATCTTTCACAACTTCGGTAACCGAAATTGCAGCGCCTGTTGATGCTGGTACCATGTTTGCAGCGCCTGCGCGTCCACCACGAAGATCCTTACCGCCAGGTCCATCCACTATCCTTTGCGTGCCCGTGTATGCATGCGTTGTATTCAATATTGCTTTTTCAATACCAATAGTCTCGTTCAAAATACATACAACAGGGCTCGCCGCGTTTGTAGTACAAGAAGCGTTTGAGGAAATTTTTGCATTCTCAAGCTCCCCATCGTTGATCCCCATAAGTGCAGTAATACATGGTACCTCGGGGAGCGACTCACCCTTCATCGGTGCTGTAATTACCACACGCTTCGCTCCTTGATCAAGATGTATTTTTGCCTTGTCGGCGCTGGTGTAAAATCCGGTTGATTCAACCACAATATCAATATCATATTTCGCCCACGGTAAATTTGTTGGCTCCTTTTCTTGCACAAGGATTACTTTTTGCCCACCCACAATGAATCCTGGCTCCTCGCCACCGCCAGGAGCAACCACTGTCACGTCAAAATCAGCACGTCCGTACGTCGTGTCGTACTTCAAAAGATATGCCATGTTCTCAGGGTCACCAAGGTCATTCACTGCCACAATCTCGATTTCTGGCCGCGTGCGCGCCAACTTATAAAATGCGCGTCCAATGCGTCCAAATCCGTTAATGGCTACTCGTACTTTTTTCATAATGCTTCCTGTGGTTATCAATTAGTAAATATGCTTGTATTTTACCATACCCAATAAAAAAGAGCACCATAAGATGCTCTTTTTTTGTGCTCCCATAGGGCGGTCCTATGGGAAGAAAAATATCAGGAACTTTTAGCGACTATGTATACGGTACGATAGTACTGTATACATAGTCGCTAAAAAATTGATTTACTTTAACGCCTCCTCAAAAAGGGATTTCAGCGTCCCCGGGTTTCCAGAGCCTTTTGATGCTTTCATTCCTTGCCCCACAAAAAACTGAAGAAGTGCTGTTTTGCCTGACTTATAATCAGCTACGACAATTGGATTTGCTGAAATAATTTCACCAACGATTTTTTTGAGTGCTTCGATGTCATTTTTTTGAATGAACCCATTTTTTTCTGCGATCTCACGTGGCTCGCCCCACTCGGAATACATAATAG
>JBARNW010000048.1:0-2716 GCA_049641785.1 Minisyncoccia bacterium
AACCAAGGTATTCTTGGCATGATGTAATAGGAAATTTGAAATAAGATTCACTTCGCATTGAGCAATCCGCTTAATGACAACTTAAGGAGAATTATCATGAAAAAGCAAATAATTTGCCTTGCGTGTACTGTTATTGCTTTGATAGGTACGCCTTCATCTGTTTATGCAAGTGATGAGGGGGCGTTACTCGGTGGCCTTACTGGAGGGATAATCTGCAGTAATGTAGGGCAAGGAACTGGACGGTCGGTAGCTATTGCCTACTGTGCATCAATTGGCGCGGTCCTTGGTGACAGAATGTCTAATCGTCAATTGGGGCTGTATAACACAGGCCAGCCAACATACTATTATTCCCCTTACAGCTACTCTTACTCCTATCAGCAATCACCATACTCGGTGTATGGCATGGACGTCGAAGCAGCAAAGGCGCGCGGTGAGGCAGATCGTAGGCGCGAAGAGCAGCGTCGCGCCGTAGATCGTGCGTACTGGTGTGGCTATCACGGAACATGTGAGTAATGTAAGCCAGGAATTTTTGTTTATAAAAATAAGAGCGTGGAGAATTCCACGCTCTTTCATTTTGTGGGCGATGGCGAATTAGTAAATTCGTGTCTTGGACATGGAAGTTATTCCCCCAAGCCAACAAAACAAAAGACGCCCTTGTGGGGCGCTAATGTTTTTACCAGTGGGCGATGGCGATTCAGTAGAATCGGGCTTGGCCATGGAATTTATTCCCCCAAGCCCACAAAATAAAAACACCCAAGGGCGTTAGTTATTTTGTGGGCGATGGGGGAATCGAACCTCCGACCTTTACAATGTCAATGTAACGCTCTAACCATCTGAGCTAATCGCCCATATTTAATTTTGAATTTCTAAAAATTGCGGAGACGGTGAGATTTGAACTCACGGTACGGTTTCCCGCACGGCGGTTTTCGAAACCGCTGCCTTCAACCACTCAGCCACGTCTCCGTGAAACGACACTATCAAAGTAGCACTTTTTTGCAATTTTGGCAAAAATTGGTATACTGCTCAAGTCAGTTTTGGCCCTATCGTCTATCGGTTAGGACGAAAGCTTTTCAAGCTTTAAAGCGGGGTTCGACTCCCCGTAGGGTCACATACAGAAACTTCGTTGGCTCCGAGCGAAAAAATCGGGCGCGCCGTCGGCGCGGTGTCGGGCGAAAATGCGAATTCTGCCTTGCGGGTGCGGGCGAAATCGGAGGGCGGGCAACGGGTGCAGAAATGAGATATTAATAGCTTTGTTTCTTTTTTTGAATCCAAAATCTTTTTTATGAACAAACCAAAATTTTTTCTCTATGCTCGCAAGAGTACGGAAGACGATGACAAACAGGTGATGAGCATTCCTGCTCAACTGATAGAGCTTCGAGAATTTGCGAGCAGAGAAAATCTTGAAATTATTGAGGAATTTCAAGAGTCGAAAAGCGCAAAGAAGCCTGGGCGCGAAGTGTTCGGCAAAATGATGATGCGCATCGAGAAGATGGGGAATGTTGGTATTCTCGCATGGCATCCCGACCGTCTTGCAAGAAATAGTATAGACGGCGGGCGCATCATTTATGCAGTAGACACTTCGAAGATTGTTTCTTTGCGATTTCCAACATTTTGGTTTGAACCCACACCGCAGGGGCTCTTTATGTTACAAGTGGCGTTCGGACAGAGCAAATATTATTCCGACAATCTCAAGCAGAATGTCGAGCGAGGTATGCGCCAAAAATTGCGACGAGGAGAGTGGCTCAATAGAGCTCCTTTCGGGTATGTGAACAATCCAACTACGCGCAATATCGCACCTGACCCTGTGAAATCTAAAATTATTGTGCGCGCGTTTAAAGAATATGAAAAAGGTTCACACACCCTCGAGTCGATGTCGCAATTTTTGGCTGACCACGGGCTTGCTCAAAAGTCCGGAACGCCACTTGGCAAAGCTTCGGTAAAAAGAATTTTAACTAATCGCGCATATTTGGGATTTACAAAATTTCGCGATGAGTATTTTCCCGGAAGCTTTGCGCCAATTCTTTCTCCGACACTGTTTGAAGCTGTACAGAAAAGACTTGAAGTCAGATCTCATCCGAGACACAGCAAAATTTCTCACAATTTTCCCTTCACGGGTCTTTTTCGTTGTGGCGAATGTGGCTCGATGATAACCGCGCAGTGGTGCACAGGAAAGATGGGCGGTCGTTATCGTTATTATCGCTGTACGAAAAAGAAAGGAAAATGTAGTCAGAAATATTTGATGGAGGATGAGCTCGCCATCCAAGTCAAGGAACAGCTTCAATCAGTGTCGCTTCCCGAAGCGTGGGCTGGGTATATGCTCAAAAGTGTTGAGGCTTTTGAGCATGAAGAAATACACGCTTCTGGAAGTCGTCTCGAAAAGATGAAGGGGGACGTGAAAACGCTCGAAGTGAAACTCGACGCATTGGTTGATCTGTATCTCAACCAAGATATTGAGCGCGAAATATATCTGACGAAAAAGGACGCGCTCATGCGTCAAAAACTCTCACTTCAGAGCAAATCTTCATCTATTCGAGACGAGAGAAAAAATTGGGTCGAACCCCTGCGGAAATGGATTTTGGACTCAAAACACGCGGGTTTTTTGGTAACCAGCGAAAATCTTCACGAGATGAGAGATTTTCTTCGTTCCTTCGGAACGAACCCCGTGTTAAAAGACAAAACTATCAATATCTCATTTAGCCCGCCCTCCGATTTCGCC
>JBARNW010000054.1:0-3964 GCA_049641785.1 Minisyncoccia bacterium
GGAAAATGAAGCCTACGGAAAAGGAATGGGTAATGGATGAATTTAAAAAAGGAACAATCCACATTCTTGTAGCAACTTCTGTAATTGAGGTTGGTGTAAACGTGCCAAATGCAACAATAATTATAATTGAAGGGGCCGAGCGATTTGGTCTCGCACAGCTTCACCAGCTTCGCGGGCGTGTCATTCGTAGCAACCATCAAGCGTATTGCTATATTCTCACAGACAGCACTAGCGATGTGTCACAAAAGCGACTTAAGGCTCTCGCGACTGCAAAAAATGGTTTTGAGCTCGCCGAGCTCGACCTAACACTTCGCGGTGCAGGCGAACTTTCTGGTGGAAAACAGTGGGGCATCTCCGACCTCGGGATGGAAGCAATTAAGAATATAAAAATGGTTGAGGCCGCTCGTGCTGAGGCTGCGCGAATGATTGCAGAAGACTCAACCCTCGACAATTATCCGCTACTTCGCGTTAATATCGAGAAAAAAGGAAAGGATACGCATTGGGAATAGAAAAACTTGCCCAAGCACACAGTTTGCTATACTATAAAAGTCTTCTGGCATAGCCGAATCATCAGATTCTGAATTAACAAATTCACGTCTTGGACGCCGGGCCAGTCGGTGCTTTGCCCTTAGGTCATTCTGCTGAATGAAGCACGGAGCTTATTGTGACAAACGAGGAGCGTGTGAAAGAGTGACCTCTTACACGACGTCCGAGTGCCGTCACAATATGGTATTTTTGAATTCTTTGTCCGTCCATAGCTCAGTTGGTTAGAGCACAGAGCTTATATCTCTGCGGTCCCAGGTTCAAGTCCTGGTGGACGGACAAAGAATTTAAAATACCATATATCTCCGCGGTCCCAGGTTCGAGTCCTGGTGGGCGGACACACTTCTGCATTGTATGCGAGTGAACATTTTTATATGTACTCATCTATCTCCGCGGTCCCGGTTCCGATTCAGCAGAATCGTGGCTATGCCATAAACATCAACAGACTTACATCTTGGATGCTAGTCCTGGTAGGCGTACAATATAGGCCCCTGCGGCAGAGACCGCAGGGTAATACATGGGATTAGCTTCGCTCATACAGACGCGTGGCTGAATTAGCAAATTCATGTCTTGGACGCTGAGACCACGCGGTATTGACCTATATTAACTCCTCAATTAGCAAATTGACTTACGTGTCGGCTCGAGAATGAAAAAGATTACTTTCTTTTATTCTTCGTCCAAGACGCGAACTTGTTAGTTCGTCTACGTCGCTAATAAACATCAAGTTCCCTTGTGCTACAATGACAGAATGAATCCTGAAACATCCCCATGGAGGAAACTTTTTCTGGCTCTCCTTGCTGTTGCCACAGTGGATATCCTTGGGTACTTGGGATACCAAAATTATTTACTCAAGCAAGAGAAATTTTCGCTTGAAACAGAGCTTGCTAAAACAAGGCAGGATTTTGCATCTACGACACAAGACCTTATGGTCAACATTGACGCGCTCAAACAGCTTCTCACCGCGACAAACGCTGATAAGATGAATGCTGAGCAAGATATACTCAAGCAACGCGAAATTGTTGAGGCGATGGATGCTGAGGTGGATTCCTTATCAAGCACTCTTGGTATATATACAAAAATCATAAACACAGACAAAGAGCTCCTAGAAAAATATTCTCGAATATATTTTTTAAATGAGAATTATGTCCCAAAATATCTCACCTCTATCCCGTCTATATATACATATGAGCCAGAAAAAGTGAAAACTATAGCTACGGATGTCTGGCCATTTCTACAAAAAATGCTCGATGATGCAAAAAGTGAAGATATCGACCTAAAAATACTTTCTACATATCGATCATTTGGCACACAAGCTAAAATAAAATCCGCATACACTATTACATATGGCTCTGGCGCCAATAGGTTTTCTGCTGACCAAGGATACTCAGAACACCAACTCGGCACAACCATAGACTTCACAACATCAAAACTTGGCGCAAGTTTTTATACTTTTGAAAGAACCGCAAGTTACACATGGCTCATGGAAAACGCATATAAGTATGGGTTTATCCTCTCATATCCAAAAAATAACATTTATTATATTTCAGAACCGTGGCACTGGAGATTTGTAGGCAAGAGCTTGGCGCTCCGGCTCCATAATGAAAACAAAAACTTTTATGACCTATCTCAGCGCGAGATAAATGAATACTTACTCTCTATTTTTGACAAATAGACCTTTCTAGAAAAGTAGGCGTATCTCAAGCATCAGAAATACAATAATCGCGGAGAATGTGCACCAAAAACACCACGCTTTAATAAGTCTCCACTGCACATAAAAAAAGTAGCAAGACATAATAGCACCACCAACAAGAATAATCAGCTCCCCTGTCATCATTTGTAACGATGTATCACCAAGAAAAATCGAAGATTCAACAACGGCAAGTGTTGCATAATAAATGAGCCCTAATATCTCGTTTGATACACCAAAGGTCTTGCTGTACGGACTATCCCACACCACACTGCATTGATCCCCTATTAGACAAACAGGCGCGCGATGCCTCCTACACTCGTAGTTAAGGTAGAGTGACTCAAAAAGTCCTACAATCGATAAAATAAAAATTATTAGATGTGTATCCATGTTTATGCAATTAATTCTTTATTTAGCTTCTTAGGCATTATACCATTTGCGGTGAGAATCTTTTCAAAATCCTCGCGCTCAATAGACTCTTGCGTCACAAGCTCGAGAGCAATAGCATCCAATGCCTTGCGATGCGTATTACACACCTCGCGAGCGCGCGTAAAAGCGTCATTCATGATTTTAGAAACCTCTGAATCAATCTTTGCAGACACATCCTCAGAATAATCCCTACTATCAACGCCACGTCCACCAAACAATGCGCGTCCACCTGAACCCTCGAGTGCGACCGGCCCCAATTTTTCAGACATACCATATTTTGTAACCATATCACGCGCAAGCGCAGTAGCAACCTGTAGGTCGTTTGATGGACCTGTTGTAATGTCACCAAAAACCATCTCCTCGGCAACATATCCGCCGAGCGACATCGCAATGTCATCCAAAAAGTCTCGACGCGAGCGTAGGCGTGTCTCCTCGAGAGGAAGCTTGAGTGTGTATCCTCCCGCATTCCCGCGCGCAATGATTGAAATTTTATGTACTGGATCCGCATGAGGAAGAACGGAAGCCACAAGTGCATGTCCAGCCTCATGGTATGCGGTAATTTTCTTTTCCTCTTTTGACAAAACGTGGCTCTTGCGTTCGGGCCCGAGCATCACTTTTTCAATAGAACGAATAAGGTCATATTGCGCAACTGTTTTTCTTTCTTCGCGCGCAGCGATGATAGCGCCTTCATTCATAAGCGATGACAAATCAGCGCCAGAAAAACCAGGGGTTCTCTCCGCGATAACTTTCAGATTCACATCTTCCGCAAGAGGCTTTTTGCGCGCATGAATGCCCAATATCTCCTCGCGACCCTCGCGGTCTGGCAATTCAAGTGTCACACGTCTGTCAAAGCGACCTGGGCGAAGGAGTGCAGGGTCGAGCACGTCAGGCCTGTTTGTCGCAGCCATAACGATTACTTTCTCAGACGGCTCAAAGCCGTCCATCTCCACGAGAATTTGGTTGAGTGTTTGTTCACGCTCGTCATTACCACCACCAACACCACCACCACGAACGCGACCAACAGCATCTATCTCGTCCACAAAAATAATAGCAGGGGCTGCTTTTTTTGCCATCTTGAAAAGATCGCGCACACGTGACGCACCGACTCCAACAAACATTTCAACAAACTCTGAGCCAGATAGATGAAAAAACGGCACAGCTGCCTCTCCTGCTACGGCACGAGCTAGAAGTGTCTTTCCTGTGCCTGGCGCGCCCATTAGAAGTACTCCTTTTGGAATCCTCGCGCCGATGTCCAAGAATTTTTTCGGATTACGCAGGAAATCCACAATCTCCACGAGCTCCTCC
>JBARNW010000064.1:0-3269 GCA_049641785.1 Minisyncoccia bacterium
CCACACTATGAGGATATTGAAATGCCGAATAATACGCCGATGGGTTTATACATTGCGCTTGCGAGCGGGGTATTTGGCTTTGCAATCGTGTGGCACATCATATGGCTAGTGGTGCTCACGTTTGTAACTATTTTGGCGCTTCTTATTGCGCGTTCGTTTGATTACGATACTGATTATGTCGTGAGTGTCGAAGAGATCAGAAAAATAGAAGGCGCACGAAACAAATAGATTACTATGACCACCGAAATATTAAATCATCACGAAAAATCCCACAGCAAAGAGGCGAAGGCGCTCTTTGGATTCTGGATTTACATCATGAGTGATACGCTCCTATTTGGAAGTATTTTTGCTACATACGCAGTGCTTCACAATAATACTTTCGGTGGGCCTGGAGCAGTGGAGCTCTTCAGTATGCCGTTTGCACTTGCTGAGACGCTAATTCTTCTTGCAAGTAGTTTCACGTTTAGTCTTGCTTCTATATATGCGCATCATCACAATAGGAAAAATATGGTACTTGCATGGATCAGTGTTACATTTCTCCTAGGCGTAGTATTTATTGGAATGGAGATGATGGAGTTTGCAAAGCTGGTAGAAAATGGCAATAGCTGGCAAGAAAGCGGGTTCCTATCATCATTCTTCACACTTGTGGGCACACACGGGCTCCATGTGACCGCTGGACTTGTTTGGATGGTGGGACTGATTGTTCAGGTGTGGAGGCGCGGTGTAAATGTGACCACGATTGGAAAGTTGGCAAAGCTAGGACTTTTTTGGCACTTCCTTTACATTGTGTGGATATTTATATTCACCTTTGTTTATCTAATTGGAGCAATCTAACCTTTTACCAAAGCTATGACAAATGATTTTAAAGTAATTGACGAACAGTACGAGGCAGGACGTTTCGCAATGCGCTCATATGTGACTGGCTTTGTACTTTCGATTTTACTCACACTCCTCCCGTACTTCATTGTTGTGAACCACTTGTTTGGAAGCTCAAGTATCGTGTATGCCGCAGTTGGATTTGGGATCGCACAGCTTCTTGTGCAGGTGGTTTTTTTTCTCCATCTACACAAAAAATCCAAACCACACTGGAATATGATCGTTTTCATTTTTACAGTTCTCATTGTTGCAATTCTCGTTGGGGGCTCGCTCTGGGTTATGTACAATTTAAATTACAATATGACAAAAATGCCTACTTCTAACACAAGCGAAGGGTATATCCCACAGCAATAATGATCAAGAATTATTTTTTCATAACAAAGCCAGGGATTATAGGTGGCAACGCGATTACTGTTGTCGCCGGATTTTTGCTTGCTTCAGGAGGTGGTGTTGATTTGTGGCTCTTGGTTGCAACACTCACTGGACTTTCATTCGTGGTCGCGTCAGGGTGCGTTTTTAACAACTACATCGACCGCGATATCGATATTCTAATGGAAAGAACAATGGGGCGCGCATTAGCGCAGGGGGCTGTCTCTCCAAGTGGAGCACTTCTATACGCGTCGGCGCTCGCTCTTATCGGCATTATAATATTAATAGCGAGCACTAACATATTGACTACAATTGCCTCTGCTCTCGGTCTTTTTATATATGTGGTTGTGTACAGCTTGTGGCTCAAACGCAAATCAATTTATGGGACAGTTGTCGGTAGTATTTCAGGTGCAATCCCACCTGTCGTTGGATACTTAGCTGTGAGTAATAGTATAGATTTAGGAGCGCTTATTTTATTTTTTATCCTAGTATTCTGGCAGATGCCACATTCGTATGCAATTGCCATATATCGGCTCAGTGACTATATGGATGCAGGTATCTCCGTTTTACCAGCAGAAAAAGGACTTTATGTCACAAAGGTGCATATGCTTATCTCAGTGGCCCTTTTTGTAATGGCAAGTTTGGTGCTTTCTGTATTTGGTTATGCAGGACAGCTTTATTTTTGTGTAATGATATTGTTTGGACTCGCGTGGTTCCTTCTGTGTGTTAAAGGTTTCTTCATTAAAACAACTAATAATAAAAAATGGGCGCGTAGCATGTATCTTTTTTCAATCATTATTATTGCAATATTTTTCCTAGTTGTTTTGATAGAGACGCTACAGATAGTGTGAGAGTCGCGCTATTATGGTAAAATGTGCATATGCCACCGCTCGCTTTCGCAGACATCAGGATACTTTCTTGTTTAAATACTCCCCAAAAAATACAAGATTTTTTAGATTCACTTCCAATAAATCTTGAGAAAAGAGGAGAGACGTGTATGTCCCCAAGCCGTGTCCTAAAAGAAAAAAGAGCACACTGCATAGAAGGTGCAATGCTTGCTGCGACCGCACTGTGGTTACAAGGGGAAAAACCACTTATTATGAGTTTAAAGGTATCGCGTGGTGACTATGACCATGTTGTTGCTCTCTATAAAAAAAACGGTCACTGGGGGGCGATAAGTAAAACCAATCATTCGGTGCTTCGTTTTCGTGACCCAGTTTATCGTACCTTGCGTGAGCTAGCCCTTTCGTATTTTCATGAATATTTTCTTATTTCAAACGGTGAAAAAACTATGCGTGGGTATTCGAGGCCAATCAATATGAAGCGATTTGGAAGGAATTGGGTAAAATCAAAAGATGATTTGTGGGAGATAGGCAATGCGATTTTTAATTCACCACATATTCAAGTTGTTCCTAAGAAAAACGAAAAGCATATTCGTACAGCCCACCCGTTGGAACGAAGGGCCGCAAGTCTAAAGGAGTGGAAGGGAAACAAGTAGCATGCAACAAATGATAAAAAAATATATAGAATATTATAGAGATAGCCCAGATAATCTTTGGTTCAAAAGAAAGCTTTTTGGTTGGGGGTGGGTGCCAGTTAGATGGCAGGGCTGGTTTACCCTCGCTGTCTACCTTGTCGTCATGACTCCATTTCTAATAAAAATAGATACAGATTCTAATACAAGAGATGAAGGAATAATTATGCCTGCTACTATATTCATTGCCACAACGGCAGCATTGATTTATGTTTGCTATAAAAAAGGAGAGAAACCAAAATGGCAATGGGGGCTTCCAAAGAAAAAATGAAATACAAAACATTAATTTTAGGTATTTTTTTGATAACGCTGTTTGTGTTTGGTGCTTATTATTTCTTTCGTAATGAGAATATTACCAACTACCCATCAAAAGGTACTGATATTATTGCGTTTGGAGATAGTTTGGTCGTAGGTGTTGGTTCAACAAACGCAAATGATTTTGTGTCGCTACTTTCGCAAAAGATTGGTATGCCAATCATCAACTTGGGAC
>JBARNW010000071.1:0-2541 GCA_049641785.1 Minisyncoccia bacterium
GATTTGGAACAACACCAACAAGAACTTGTCGGGCGGCGTCTATGTGGCGTTTTGTTTCGGTGTTCATATTTTTAATTCATAAAAGTATTAAGAGATACATAGTCCTTTATATATGTGGGGACCATAGTCTTGAAGCCGTTGAGTCTCTGGTATTCCTCAAAATCAAATGATGCGCAGAAGTTGAGTTGAGCGAGTTGTTTGGTGTCTATGATGTCGCGCACTTGGGGGTCAACGATGTACGCCTTAAAGAAACTTTTTACTGGCGCGTAGTGTTCTTGGTCGACTGGGTTCACCTCTGTAAACTTGCTCCATTCTGACTCAAGCAATTCATCTTTTGATTCAAAGCCAGTTTTTTGCCCGAAAGCAACTTGAAGAAATTCACGCACGGTAATGCGACGATCAACATTAAAGGTCTTTCTTATCCCTTGGAGATTGAGGTAGTGGCTCGGTTTGTCAAAAATATTGGTCTTGGTATAATCCTCGGCCCCTGCGATGTCGCCGTTGTTCCAAAGGCTCGTGAGTGTTTCATTTGCGAGGATGTCTTCTTCCACGGCACGCCTGAAGCCTTCGCGATCAATACGCATGCCCTCTACTCCAACAAGTGATTCTTTTACTGAGGCAATATTGTCTTCTGTGGCGAGGTCTATCGGGCCTTTGAAAATCCTTGTACCGTTTTCGTCTACGAATTCACCTTGTGCGCTTGTTGAGTCTGTTGTGCCCGAAGTGCTACTGTCTGCTGTTTCCAATTTTTTGATTTTTGGAATTTTTATTTTTTCGTCGTACTTGAAATCGTTTTCAAAGTATTCACAAGTCGCAAAGAAGTCAAAGAATTTAAAATGTTCTTTTGGCTCTGCGATTGTTTCTTTTGTATTGTAATCTATGTATTCAAACCTATATTTTCGCGTACCTCGCCCCTTTATCTGCACAAATTCCGCAGGGCTGAATATTGGGCGCATCAAAGCGAGATTTAGAATGTCTTGGCAATCATAGCCTGTCGTCATCATTCCAACAGTCACCGCTATGCGGGTTTTACTAGAGTCATAACCCTCTGGATTTTTCACCTTCCCATTGAGCATATTATTGGAAAAGTTAATCGTCATTTGCTGAGCGCTTGGCACAAGAGAAGTAACCTGCACAGCAAAATTTGATTCACTGTATTGCTCTGGCCATTTCTCAAAAGCGAGCTTGTTCAAGATGTTAGTTACCCGAGAAGCATGTTTCTGTGATACACAGAAAACAATAGATTTACCGAATAAATCTGTGCCATATTTTTTAGCAACTGGATCAAAGAGGCCATTGTCCATAAATGCCTTACACATAGCGATATTAGTTTCTTCATTGAAAAACTTTCGCTCATAGTGGCGTTCATTAAATACTTCATTAATTGTTTCGCCTTCATCTGTTGTGGAATGAACGGCAAAGCCATCGTCTGAAAGCAACTCAGTTGTAATTTCTGTGCGAGCATCTACAACAATAGGGTTGATAAGGAAGCCGTCTTTTACACCCGCAAGCAGGTCATAGCTAAATGTTGGCTTGTTTGATTCACAGCCAAAAGTTTTATAGGTATCGAGAAGTTGTCTGCGCTCAAATTCCCTTTGAGTATCTGCGCCTTCACCATCAAATCCCTTGAGGTAGTCCTTTGGTGTTGCAGTGAGTCCAAGCTTGTAGCCAACAAAGTATTCAAAAACAGCACGGCTATTTCCGCCGATAGAGCGGTGGGCTTCATCTGAAATTACCATTTCAAAATCAGTAGGTGAAAATTCTTTTTTGTATCTATCGCCTGCGAGAAATGTCTGAATAGTAGAAACGACAATCTGGGCGTTTCGCCATGAGTCACGGCTGTCTTTGTAAATAACGCTCGTATAATCCTTACCTAAATATTGCTTGAACGCCTTGTGTGCTTGGTCTTCAAGTTCCAAACGATCTACAAGGAATAATACTCGGCGTGCATTACCTGACTTCAAGAATAATTTAATAATCGCAGCGGAGGTCAAGGTTTTACCTGTGCCCGTTGCCATTTCAAAAAGGAATCTATTTTTGTTTTCAAGCGCTGATGCTTGGAGCGCCTTAATTGCACTCACTTGGTATGGGCGCATTTGCTTTAAATTGTTCGTACGAAAAAATTCTGCTCTTTTTGCCTCATCCTGAAAATCTGGGTCGTTGGCAAATGTTGGCATTTGCGATTCAATGATGTAGTTTTCATCTACTTTTGTATTGGCGAGCTCTATCGGGTTTGGGATGTACTTTTCGTACTGCGTGATGGAGTCTTGTGTTGGGAAGCGCGAAATAGTATCGGGGTTGCCGTGTTTCGTGTCCCAGAAATAGTGAATGTTGCCGTTTGAAAGAATTATGAAGCGGGCATTTATATTGCGTGCATAATTTCTCGCTTGTTCTTTTGCTGAAATTGGGTCAATAGATTCTTTTTTCGCTTCTACGACCACGAGGGCACGGCCGTCTTTGTCTAGAAGAAGAAAGTCGATGTATCCTTTTGTTTCATTTTCAAAATCGTCGCCGAGCTCGGCGATTTTAACCCCAGGCTCA
>JBARNW010000074.1:0-2850 GCA_049641785.1 Minisyncoccia bacterium
GCTACCCGATGCTGTACAAGATGTTGCGTTTGAGCTTGACCATGTGCCTGTCGATGAACCTCCGTTCGCGACGGTCGTTGGTGATGCGGAAAACGTTACAGTTGGTGCAGGCGCAGCTCCAACAGCAACAGTAATAGACTGAGTTGCCGAATTGCCTCCCGCTCCGGTACAGTAAAGCGTGTATGTTTGAGAAGCAGTAAGCGCTCCGGTGCCAACACTACCTGAAGTAGCCTTTGCGCCAGACCATGCGCCTCCTGCAGTACACGAAGTTGCATTTGTTGAGCTCCATGTGATAGTGGAGGCAGCGCCGTATGCGATGCTCGTTGGCGAAGCAGAGAGAGTGGCTGTAGCAGGTGGTTCAAGCACTACCATACTTAAGCATTTTGTCGTTCCTCCAAATATCGTACAAATATCCCCTGTTTTTGTTTGAGTGACAGAACCCACATTAATAGGAGCAGATACATTCCCACTTGGAGGAGAATATGTTGGTGCTGTCCAAGCGTAAACATAGCTAAGGCCAGCAGTGAGGACAAACGACAGGAGGAGAACCTTAAAAGCAGTAAATATTTTAATTTTCATAAATAATAAAGGTGGTATATTGATAACATTCTAATTATACCACGACTTTTTATAATCAAGATAGTCCCCTGTGTATAACATTAAATTTCTATTTATAAACAGACAGCATAAATATTATTTTTACTGTATACTCACATTATTCAAGGTTCCGCAATTCATTAAAATTATATATGATTTTTACAAAAAACCGAACGCTTCCCGCTATAACCCTCGTGGTTATTTTTATAATCGTTTTGGTCTATATTATTTATACTAAAAAAATAAACCAAGGGCTTCCTCATCAGCTAAATAAAGCTGGTATACATATTGCTGGAATAGAAGACTTCAAGGTTGTAGAAATTTCAGATAATCGAATTCTCGCAGTTAATAATGATGATGTAATTAAAATTGAAACTACACAAAAAACAACAAAGAATTTCGCAAACGAATATATACAAAAAGAAATAACTTTAATTGAAAGTTTTTTTGAACCGCAACTTCCCCCATACCCAGAATTTTTGACCCAGGAGTCTTCTTGCGATGAAAAATACAAACCAGTAACACAAAAGTCTCGTTACGGAGAGCACCTCATCATGTATGCGGGGGAACGTTTCGGGTACGGAGTATGTGTCGACAATCTTATAAAATATAGGGCCACCTTAGGCTATTTTTATTGCGACAACACAAATATGCTATTTAAAATAGAATATTTTACCAATAGAGATGCGTCAATAGAGAAACTAACCAACTTTAACAACTCATTTGTTTGCAAGTAATTTAGCGCTTGCCACTGCTCCACACGTCAAGCTTTTTCTTTAGCAACACCGCCACATCTTTTTCTTGGTCAATGAGATTGTTTGTTTCCTCTGGATCATTTAGGATATTAAATAATTCAAAAGATTCTTCGTCTCCACTTAGATCATACAATGGTTTGTCTTTACTTTTAACTGGTGCGATATTTTCCTTTATTAATTTCCAGTTCTTATTTCTAATCACCTCAACCCTTGAAAACCCATCGAAAAATTTATTGTCTACAGCCCTATACGCTGACGCAGCATATACATACTCATTTGTTTCCATATTTCCGCTTAAACCACTCAGTAAGCTCCTCCCTTGACGTTTTTCACCCTCTTCATCTTTTAACTTAAACATCTCAAGCAAGGTTGGCATCAAGTCAACAGTCTGTACTAGGGTATCTATTTTAACCAGTTGATCAATTTTAGGATGTTTGATAATAAGCGGGAAATTTATTACAGGATCATAAAAAGTTCCCCTTAGCGGACCACCTCTCATAAATCTGCCATGCTCACCAAGCATATCCCCATGTTCTGCCATAAAAATAAAAACCGTATTTTGCAATAGCTGCTTCTCCTCAAAAATTTTAAAAAGTGAACCTAAATTATTATCTGCTTGAGCTATTTCTCCGTCATACAGGGATACCATATACCTCACATCCTCATCTGTAATCGTTACTTCTTGTATATTCCCACCGCTTGACATTGTTTTTACTGGCCAATATTTTGTTCCATCTTTATAAACTTCTTTTGTTTGCCCAAATGTCCATAAACATGTCGAGTAATCCACCATGCTTTTTTCTTCACCAATAAATTGTTTGTCAAAAGGTTCTATTGGTGTAAATGGACAGTGTGTGTCAAATCCTTGTATGAATAGGAAAAAATTATTTTTACTCTTAAGTTTGTTCAGCCAGTCTATTGCTTGTGGTACAGAATCTTCTATGCCAAAATACGAAATCGGGCCAATAATACCGCCTTCATCAACGTAAACATCAAAACCTTGTGCATGATTGAATTTTTTGTTGTAATCCCCTCCTCCAGTAAAGGCAGCTGTTTTGTAACCATTCTTATTAAAGATTTCCGCAAGGGTAAGAGCGTCATCCGAAAGTTTACTCTCACCAACTCTATCCATTACGCCGTGAGTATCTGGGAACAAAGAAGTAAAAAGTGAGACAGCGACAGGGAGTGTCCACGATGCTGGAGCAAACGCATTTTCAAAAATCATAGAATTTTCAAAAAACTTATTTATATTCGGAGTGGTATTTCTATCATATCCATAAATGCCAAGGTGGTCTTTTCTAGTGTTTGTTAAAGAAATTATCACTAAGTTGCATCCAGGGCACTGTAGTCTCTTTTCAAAACTTTCATTCTCTGCGATGCCATTTTTAGCATTTCCAACATAAAAAAACACAGCAAAACTAACAACAATAAGTAATGGGGTAAAAACTAAAAAAAATATGTGTGAACGTTTCATCGTTTTATTTTACCAATACCCCAT
>JBARNW010000123.1:0-5350 GCA_049641785.1 Minisyncoccia bacterium
CGCCCTCCTCGAAGAAGTGCTTGATGACCCAGAACGCAACACGGAAGCGTTTCTCGTGAAACGTACCCTCGAACTTGCGAAACTCCCTATTGATGAATTAAAAAAACTCGGCGAGGAAGGCAAAGAAAAAAAAGAGGAAGCCGAGGAGAAGGAGCTAGCGGTGATTCGAAAAAAACACGGAGTTAAGTAGAACAATTATTTTTCTTCTATTCCCAGCACAATAGGGCAATGGTCGGAGCCGTAGAAGTCGGAAAGCATGGTGGCTTGTTTCGCGCGGGGGAGGAGGTCGCTACTAATGAAGAAATAATCAATGCGCCAGCCGACATTGCGATCGCGCGCGGCGGTTTTCATATCCCAGTAGGTGTAAACATCTTTGGTATGTGGGTGTAGGTGCCGGTAAATATCAACGTAACTGTGATTGATGAGCTCATCAATCCACGCGCGTTCCTCAGGGAGGAAGCCGGTATTTGTTTCATTCGCCTTTGGGCGCGCAAGGTCAATCACTTCGTGTGCAGTATTCACATCACCACAGATGATAATCTTGTGCCCATCTTTGCGAAGTCTCTCTGTGAAACCTAGAAATGCGTCATAAAAGTCTAGTTTGTATTTAAGTCGCTCTGGTCCTCCGCCTCCATTTGGAAAGTAGCAATTCAAAAGGACAAAGTCTTGGTAATAAAGGACAAGGAGACGTCCTTCTTTATCCATGTCCTTTAGACCCATTCCTTCCTCCACCTTTTCAGGCCTTATTTTACTATAAACAGCCACACCGCTGTACCCCTTTCTCATTTTTGAGTGGGAGAAGTATGCAAAATAGCCTTTTGGCGCTCTCACTTCATCAGGTAGCTGTTCCGCCTCTACTTTTGTTTCCTGTAAACACAAAATATCCGCGTCTTTTTTCAGGATGTCTGCAAAGTTTCCTTTCTTGTGAATTGCGCGAAGTCCGTTTACGTTCCAGGAGATTAGTTTCATATCATCAGTATATCTAAGTGAGTGAGTGAAGTGCAAATACGGAATTTCCACTTCCGAGCGAACGCAAGATATATTGTACCTAGTTATATAGCGAACCATTGTACATTTTACGAATAGATAATAGACTTGCATATAGAGAACATTCAAAAGGAAGGAGGTATATCGTGAGCACTTTTTCTACACACGATGAAGATGAGCAGTACAAAATAGCTCTACAACGATTCCAAACACTACAGGCGAGTGTGGTTGACCTACGAAGGGTAGTAATCTTGTTAAGGAGCAGTGCCATGATAGTATTGCAACGATACAGGCAAACAAAAGCACAACTCAAAAAATGTGAGATTGAACTTACTCGCATGCACAGAGTTCTCCATGGTGACGAGGAATAGTCTCAAAAACCGCGCTGGGTAATTACCGCCCAGCGCGTTTTCTTTTTTTGAAATTATTTACTTTTCCCGTGAAATTTTTTATGAACATTACGAAGCTCGCTGTCAGTAATATGTGTATAAATCTGCGTCGTGGAAATATTCGAATGACCGAGCATCATCTGCACCGAACGAATATCTGCGCCATTGTATAGCAAATCGGTCGCAAACGAGTGGCGCAAAATGTGCGGGGTTACTTTATCCATAATACCCGCTTTTGCTGCATAAAATTTTACCATTCGCTCAATTGAACGTGGGGTAAGTCGTATAGACCCATCATTATGTAATTGCTTACGCTCGCTTACAAAAAGGGCGTCATCTAAATCTGTTCTTTTTTTCAAATATGCAGATACAGCTTTTTTTGCATCCTCTGAAAGAAACACCACCCTCACTTTTTCACCCTTTCCACGTACCGATATTTCATCACGAGTAAGGTCGATATCGCGAGAGAGCGCGCACAACTCTGAGAGACAAAGCCCTGTAGAAAAAAATAATTCAAGAATCGCTTTGTCGCGAAGTTCTTTTACGGAATCTCCGTTAGGCGCATCGAGTAGCCTACGCAAATCCTGTGGAGTCAACAAATCAATTGTACGTTCTGCAACCTTTGCTAGTTCTATCTTTTCTGGCGCGTATGACTCGACCCCACGCTTTCGCAAATATTTTAGAAAACTCCTGATTGCAATAAGGTAGTAGTTCTGTGTTTTCTTTTTAAGGGTTTCTTTGCGACCTTCGCGGATTCCTGCTTCTTGACGATTGAGCCACAATCGAAAAGAGCGGATCATTTCATCGTTAATATCAGCCGGCTCCTTTGCGCCACTTGCTACCAAAAAACGTGTGAGGTACCTATCGTAGTTTTCAATTGTTTTTAGACTTCTCCCTCGTTCTATCTCCAAATACTCTAAATATTGCCGTGTATATGAACCGAGTGTGGTATGTGGAATATTGTGCGACATACAAACAGTATACGAAATATATGGACTTTCGACTATCTTTGCGTTAGACTTGTACGATGAGCTCATCAGATGATTATATTGTTATTACTGAATCACACGATATGAATGATGATTCAAGTGATTCAGATATGAAAACCCCAGTAGAAGGGGAGGAGGTTTCGCGTCGAACCCTTGAGGATCAGGGGATTTCTATTCTCGGGGAGGATGCCGGCCCAGAAAAGTTTGAGGATATTGACCAATTCTCTCGCGAGCTTATGGATGAAGGGGGGATAGAAATTGTTTCAGGAGATGAAGAGGATTTATTCTTATAAATTAGTTTAAACGCGCAGGTCAATAATGCTCTTGCATTATTAGGCAAGATATGCTAGAGTGTTGGTAATGATTACGACAAAGCAGAAACAGAATATTATCAAGAAAGCGCAGATTCACGCTACAGACACTGGCTCACCAGAGGCTCAGGTTGCACTTCTTTCAAAGGGTATTGACGAACTCGCTATCCATTTGAAGAAAAACCACAAGGACAACCACTCTCGTCGTGGTCTTCTCCAGATGGTTGCGGATCGTCGCACACATTTGAACTACCTCAAGCGCAAGAGTAAGGTTCGCTACGAATCTTTGGTTAAAAAGATTGGTTTGAAATAATCTAGAAAGAAGACCCCTCGCGGGGTCTTCTTGTTTATCCTTGTTCGTGAGATAATACAAAAAGAGAGCTCGTTAATCATTTTTATAAATTAAAAAACATGTATCGCACGCTCAACGCGTGCTCATTTTCATATATGGCAATCATCAAACAAAAAGAACAGCGTGTTGCGATGTTTATTGACGCACAAAATCTTTACCACAGCGCCCGTAATCTTTATGGAGCAAAAGTAAACTTCGGAGCAGTACTCAAGGAGGCAGTAGCTGGCAGACATCTTGTCCGCGCAATAGCATACGTTATCACCACAGAAGGAGAGGAAGAAAAAAGTTTTTTTGACGCCTTGAATAGTCTTGGTATCGAAACGAGGACAAAGGATTTGCAAATCTTTTTTGGAGGAGCAAAAAAAGCCGACTGGGACGTAGGTCTTGCGGTAGATGCGATACGCATAGGGTCTAAGGTTGATGCTGTGGTTTTGGCTTCAGGCGATGGGGACTTTGTGCCACTGGTTGAATATTTAAAGTTTATGGGTACGCAGGTTGAAGTTATTACTTTCGGACGCTCGGCATCTGGGAAACTCCGCGAAGTGTCGGACGACTTTATTGATATGTGCGATGATCAACGAAAATACCTTCTTGGTTCACGCGGGGGAAATGCAAATATTAGTAGCCCACGCCGTGCAGCACGTAAACAGGCGCCTCGTATACGAAAAGAAAACCAAAAGGGAGAGTAGTAAAAAACCCGACATAAAATGTCGGGTTTTTGTTTAGACAAGAAACGGGAGTTAGCCGTAGTAATGATGGCTGGGGCAGGCCATCCCTAGAGAAAAGTCTGCTGATTTTTTACATTTCTCTGGAACTACTTGGTCGCCAGATAACACTGTTCCTGCTTGACGACAACCCTGCAAATCAATAGATTGCTGAGCCGTTGACGCCCTGGCCCGAGCGCGAAACGAACCACTTTTTGAAGAATGTTGTTCATTCATGTTCATTTTCTTTTCTCCGTATAATAAGTTGACGTACAAAAACCAGCCCGCACCTTACCACAAGATATGCTCAATTGCAACACTGGCTTGGACAGGTTGCTATAGAGCAGGTATACTATGTTAGTAATGGAACAAACTGCTCCTAATAAAAAATTAGAACCTGGAGTTTACCAAGGGACCCCAGAGTCTCCTGACAAAAAACAAACGCCGTCTCGACGTGTAATTCGAACGATGCAAAATGACGCCGAAGAAGCAATAAAGACGCAAAACGAAACGGCTGTGTCAATTGCTCTTGCAGAAGAAAAAAAACGAGTAGCGCAGCAAGCAAAGCTAGCAGTAGAAGGACAGGCACAAAACGAACCGTCTGATGGCGCACCAAAGCGAGTTGGGCGAACGTTCGTCATTTTCATATTGGTGCTAATTATTATCTCTGTAGCGCTTGCATTTATTTTTGTGTTGCCAAAGATAAAAAATATCACACTCCCCACGGCAACCCCGGCTACTAATGAACCGACTAAAACAATCACTCCTATAGAAGAAACACCGAAAGCAGAGCCACTCGCCATTTCTATTATCCCTGCACAGTCTGAAAAACGTTTCAATATTGCAAACGAAACACCAGAGAAGATATTTGCTGAAATTTCTAATGAACGCAAACATGGGATTTCAGCATCGGCAATCAAAAATTTCTATATTTACGAAGATAGTGGAACAGGCGCAGGGGCAGTATCAGTAAATCGATTTATTAGTTTTGCTAATATCCAAGTGCCAGAAATTTTCATTCGCTCACTTGAAAATGATTTCATGGTCGGTTTCTTTGGAGAGTCTAACGGTGGAACCGCTCCATTCATTATCCTAAAGGTCTCTGATTACGAAATTGGACTTGCTGGGATACTTGAATGGGAAAAGGATTTGCCACGCTTTTTTGATACTGTATTTGGAACAAATATTATGAATGGTGTAACAACAATGAAATTTAACGACATTGTCGTAGGGGGGAATGATGCGAGGTATCTTAATGTTGTTTTTGGTAATACTGTCGCGTATGCATTTGTAAACAAAAACACTCTTGTAATAGCGGGCAGCCTAACATCACTCAATGAACTCATGCCACTTGCGGGTAAAAACTAAACACGTTACACTGTACATATATGACAAATATTTCTGATCTTAAAAACATGCTTTTGGAAGAAAAGGTCCGCCTAACGAGCGAGCTTTCTATGGTTGGTCACAGGAACCCTGAAATAGATGGGGACTGGGAACCTTCTGCTCCAGACTTGAATAACCCAACAGCAGATGTAAATGATGTTGCAGATAGTATTGAGGCATTTGAAGGAAATTCTGCGATAGAAGTAGAGCTAGAAGCGCGCCTCCTTGAAGT
>JBARNW010000124.1:0-1861 GCA_049641785.1 Minisyncoccia bacterium
AGAATATAACGTTTTGATTCGCTTGCTTGGCGCGCGTTGCGGACTATTATTTATATCCTCTGGAGTTGTAAATTTATCGCGAATTCTTTGGAACTCTGCCTCTAATTCGGGTTTGTATATTGCCTGTGCCAATCTATCTGGTGCACTGAAGAGCAGACCTTCAAACTCGTACATTTGGATATAAGGTATAAAACGCCTCAGTGGTTCATCACCAAGTTTTTTCTTCAATTGTTCTGACAATAAATCCAATACGCGTTGAGCTTTGTCTTGAGCCGATTCGCAACCCAAAGCCTCTTGCTTGCCCGGAAAATCCTCTGGCAAACCATAGAAATCAAAAAACGTTGTGCAGTAAGCATCTTTATCGTTCAACAACCTTGCCCGCACATCAATAAGCAACCGTTCAAATTTAAAATTGCCACCTTTGTGCCCAGGTTTACCGATTAAAGCCGGCTGTAGGTAGATACCCTTCGGAACAAAATATTCAGATAGCATCTCGTTGACAAACATTTCCTCAGTTTGCCCTTCGCAAATTACGTGAACGCGAGTCATTTTCGTGGACGCCCCCCGAGAATATTCTTTTCCCACAATTCACCGACTGAATAATCCTCCAGCCAAGTTGCAAAATCCTCTTCTTCGAGTCACTTAAAGACAGTTTTCCCATCCTCTCGCTCGACGATGATTAAGTCATCAATTGAAAACTCATTTACCAAAGGAACTGATTGAGTAGAAACTATCACCTGCATACGCTTCGATGCTGAACGCAGCAAAGAGCCAAGCAAGGTAATGGCATAAGGATGCAAGCCAAGCTCTGGCTCATCAATGATAATTGTCGAAGGTGGGTCTGGCTGCAATAATGCCGTGACCAAGCAAATAAACCGCACAGACCCATCTGAGAGCTGGCTTGGCCAAAGAGAATAATCACTATCTTTCTGCCGCCAAAGTAGTCGAACCTGTTCCTCCCCCGAACTAAGTTTTTGTGGCTTTAGAGCAAAATCATCAAAAAATGGGATAGCAAGACGTATTGTCTTCCGAATTTGCTCATATACATCGGGAAATTCTATTTCTAGCCGATAAAGAAAGGCCGCGATATTGGACGCATCAGACCTGAGGTATTCATTATCGTGAAGAGCTCCTAGCCTCTTTACACCTGCAGTGTCGCTTGTATCGTGAAAATGAAATACCTTCCAGTTTGAAATTGAGCTATAGCAGTAATCAGCCTCACTATTCTTTGGAGCTGTCTTATATGTCTCCTTAAGTTTAGCTTCCGCATGCCCGGAACCGAGAGGTATCCATTTTTTTCCGAAATATGGTCCATTAAAAAACAATTGTTCGCTTGCAAAAGAAAAGCCGCCATCTACTGTTGGTTCAAGTACAAATTTATAGCCATTGAGACCGAATTCAACAAAAGACTCGATCTTATTAGTCTCTTTAACTCCATAACTAACAATGCGGTCAGCAGTCCCTTGATTGCGTGTCCAGCTTTGCAAGCGACCTTCAACCAGTTCACCCAGCATCCGAAAATATGAGACAAAATTACTCTTGCCCACGCCATTGGGCCCAATCAATACATTTAGCCGATTTAATCCAAACTCATCCAAACTCTGGATGGATTTGAACCCCTTAATCGTCAATCGATCAATTGGGTTTTTTGTACTCATTAATAAATTCCAATATCCGAATTATTGAAAACGCCACAATTGCAAAAGACTATACCAACTCTGTATCTCAACGGCTAATCGGCTTATGCAGCATCCGCACGGCTTCGCTCCTTGTTGTATCGCTATCGGCTGATAGGTTTGTAACGAATTCGTTTAGGCTTCGCGCCCTCTTCGCCCAGCCGCTTCTTCTTGTCCGCCTCATA
>JBARNW010000081.1:0-3474 GCA_049641785.1 Minisyncoccia bacterium
TTCCACTTCCTAAATCCATTGGCATCATTGCAGAGCCATATGTTGATGTTGCTGAATTCCCACCACCGTACCCACCGTAACTTGCGCCAACACTAGTGCCGGGCACTAAGGATGTTCCAGGACCAGAAATATACCCCTGACCATCAGCAGAAATACGAGAGCCGAGAGAAACAGAAATATTTGTTGCATTTATCTTTACTCCTTTAAATGGGTCTTGGGAAAGCGGGTCTCCTACAAATGTAAGTGTCGCTTTATTCGTTATTGTTAGATTATTGAAATAATATTCACCTTGGGGGAGAGACTTATTGGAAGTGACAACAACTTCTGTTTCAGTGCTGTCTACTATTCCGTTGCTGTTCAAATCAGAGTCAAGAATATTTAATGCGTAAACAGTCTGCGTACACCAAAACAGTACGACAGAAAAACTGAGTAATGCTGTCGCAATGGAGCTCAGTTTATTTTGTGAAGATTTGTTCATGATATCCCTGCTACAAACAGCTAAGCGATGCGATGCTATCCCCCTCACGGAGCTTCATAATACGCACTCCTTGTGTGTCACGACCAAGAGTTGGAACGTCTTTCATTGTGATACGAATAACTTGGCTATTTTTTGAAATAGCGACAAGCTCGGTAAATGCTGGGGTGACCACCTTTGCCACCATGAGCTGCCCTATCTTCGCAGTCACTTTTGCAGTCTTTATTCCCGAACCACCGCGCTTCTGCACCTTGTACTCCTTGATAGCAGTTTTCTTGCCATAACCATTTTCACTCATAACCAAGAGTTCTGGCTTCTCTGCATCCTTTTGGATCACATCTGCGCCAACAATAAAGTCCCCTTTCCCGAGCTTCATACCGCGCACTCCCGCAGCTGCGCGACCCATCTCCCTAGCATCAGACTCCTTGAAGCGAATAGCCTGCCCTTTTGCTGTGGTCAAAATAATATCATCGCCTTTTTCTGTAAAGAGCGCCGCGATAAGCTCGTCCCCAGCCTCGAGCTTTATAGAAATAATTCCATTTCTGCGAACGTCCTTAAAGCTCTCTGCGGCACACTTTTTAATAGTCCCCTGCTTGGTCACCATAAAGAGCGAAAGCTTTGAGTCCTTGAGTGACTTTGGCATAGAGAGAATCGATGTTACCTTTTCCTCTCCCGAAAGCGCAATAAAGTTCATAATAGACTTACCACGCGTTGCGCGCTTGCCTTCAGGGATATCGTACATCTTTATCTGGTACGCCTTGCCCTTGTCTGAGAAAAAGAGCATGTCGCTGTGTGTCGTAGCCGACATAAATAGCGTGATAAAATCCTCTTCCTTTGTATCCAAATCAACGACACCAACACCACCACGGTTTTGCTGACGGTATTCGCCTGGGTTTGTGCGCTTGATATATCCGCCTTTTGTATACACAAGCATAGACTCTTCGTCGGGAATCATATCTTCAAGAGAAATAGATCCGGCAGCATGCTTCACCACCTTAGTTCTACGCGCATCACCGTACTTTTCTTTCATTTCACCAAGCTCCTTTTTAACTACAGCCAAAATTTTCTTTGAACTTGCGAGAAGGTCTTTGCACTCTTTTATGAAATCCTGCTTTTCTTTGAGTTCAAGCTCCACATTCTTGCGTTCCAAACCTGCGAGCTTCTGAAGTTTCATTTCCAAAATTGCCGTTGCTTGCAAATCCGAGAACTTGAATTCCTTTATGAGGTTTGCATGCGCAGTTGCAGTATCTTTTGACGCGCGAATAATAGTGATCACACGGTCAATATGATCAAGCGCTTTTTTGAGGCCGAGCAAAATATGCTCGCGTTCCTCAGCTTTTCTGAGATCATATTCTGTGCGACGCCTTACTACTACCTGACGATGCCCGATAAAATTTGATAGCACACCTTTTAGTGAGAGTGTTTGTGGCACTCCATCGACAAGCGCGACCATATTGTAGTGAAAGGTAGACTCAAGCTCGGTATGTTTGTATAAATAATTCAAAACAACCTGCGGATATGCACCGTTTTTGAGATCAATAACAACGCGAATATCCCTTGTTGATTCATCACGAAGACCACGGATACCCTCGAGCTTTTTCTCGCGTACAAGGTCAGCAATCTTCACAATAAGATTTGCTTTGTTAACACGGAAAGGAAGAGATGTGATAATAATCTGGTTAAGGTTTTTGTCCTCAATAATCTCTGCTTCACCACGACAAACCACTCCGCCACGCCCTGATGAATACGCATGCTTGATATCTTTTTCACCGAACACAATGCCACCTATAGGGAAGTCTGGCCCTTTTACAAACTTAACAAGGTCATCAGATGTCGCATCAGGTTCGTCAATAAGATGGTTGGTAGCATCCACAAGCTCGCCCAAGTTGTGAGGAGGAAAGTTGGTAGCCATACCAACCGCGATACCGAGTGTACCGTTCAAGAGGAGGTTTGGGAGAGACGAAGGGAGAACAGTTGGTTCTTTTTTTGTCCCATCATAGTTTGGCTTGAAATCTACCGTGTCGCGATCAATATCGTTCAAAAGTTCACCAGAAATGCGTGACATTTTTGCCTCAGTGTAACGATACGCAGCGGCAGAGTCACCGTCGATAGAACCGAAGTTACCTTGACCAATTACGAGCGGATAGCGGAATGAAAATTCCTGCGCCATCTTTACCATAGCCTCGTACACAGACGAATCGCCGTGTGGGTGGTAACTACCGAGTACATCTCCGACTACCGTTGCAGACTTCCTAAACTTTGCAGACGCAGTCAAGCCTTTTTCATACATTGAAAAAAGTATTCGACGATGCACCGGCTTCAGTCCATCACGCACATCAGGAAGAGCGCGGTCAGTAATAACCGACATTGCGTAGTCAATAAAACTTGCTCGCATTTCACTAGAAATGTCCTGAGCTACAACGTTTACTCGCTCTGGTGGAACGACCGCTGATTCGTCTTTTTCTTCTTTTTTACGCGCCATATCGGGCTAGTTTAGCATAAATTTACAGACTATTAAAGACCTGAGGATGTGGATGCTGCGCTGCTTGTTGTGGTTGCTGACAAGTCAAGAACAACAACACCAGAAATATCGAAATCATCTGTTGGTATAATTATTTCCTCGCCATGTTTTTCTGTATCCAAAGATGACGTCTGAGAAGACAACCGCTCTTTAAACCCGGACACAAATCCATCAAACATAGCTCCGACTCCATCAACTGGGGAAACAGTCATTCCTCGAACCTCGAGCTCTCGCAACCTAGCATCACGCGACGAAAACCATACAAACAAAATACCAGAAAAAATTACAATTGTAACAGCGAGAGAGATACTCTGTTTAATATGATTTGGCTTAGCTCGTAATTTTTCTAACATAGGATTTTTTACCCACCTAACTTTTAGTCTGATAAGTGATTAAATTAATCTATAACTTTTCTTATACTTACACCAGTGTCTTTCTATAATAAGTTGTTTCTAAAAGTTTGGGCGGGTGAATTAGG
>JBARNW010000091.1:0-3263 GCA_049641785.1 Minisyncoccia bacterium
AAGAGAGGTCGCTTACCACACTGAAAAAAAGAAAATTATTTTAGTGCCTATTTTACGAGCAGGGCTTGCTCTGTTGCCATCATTTATTGAAGCATTCCCAAACGCGCGCATTGGATTCATTGGTCTCAAGCGCAACGAGAAAACACTTAAGCCAAAAGCGTACTATCAGAATATTCCAAAGATTTCAAAAAGCGATATGGTCATAGTCCTCGACCCTATGCTTGCGACAGGAAGAAGTGCTGTTGCTGGAATAAAGACTCTCGTTAAATGTGGCGCGCGGGAAGAGAATATTATTTTTGTCGGAGTCATATCTGCTCCAGATGGTATCGCTAATGTGCAAAAGAATTTTCCACTTGTGCAAATTCTATGCGCCGAGTACGACAAAAAGCTTGATAAGAATGGCTATATTGTTCCTGGACTAGGGGACTTCGGCGATAGGTATTTTGGAAACTAATAAAAAAACCTAGCAATTATCTACTATGGTAGATAATTGCTAGGTTTGTTTTTTTATTTCAACTCGTCTTTTAGGTGTTTTACGAAGTCGGGTAGATCAACGAGCTTCACAGTTTCCTGGGAGCGGGTTTCCATATTGCGCGCGATGATTGTGTTATCCAGTGCTTCCTTTTGCCCAAAAATTATTGTGTATGGCGCGCCACTTCTCTCAGCTATTGCGAGCTGTTGTGCAAGACCATCTTTTGAAAGTGACTGAGCTATAGGGATGTGTGCCTTGCGAAGAGTTTCTATGATACCAAAGCTCTTGAGTTTTGCTTCGTTGCCGAGTTGAATGAAGTAGACTTTTGGTTTTTTCAAAATGCGAGGATTGATTGGTTTATGGACTGGAGACATAATAACGCGGTCAACACCAATTGCGCCCCCTACAGCTGGAACATCTTTTTTGCTACCAAGCGATTTCGCAAGCAGGTCATAGCGACCGCCTCCACCGAGAGACAATGGAGCAACGCCAAGTTCATCTCTCTCTGGTTCGAGTTCTATTATTTCAAATACTGTGCGTGTGTAGTAGTCTAGTCCGCGAACAAGGTTTTTGTTGATGCGGTAGGATATACCCATTTCTTCCACATACTCAATAACCTCTTTGAAATGATGTCGACAGTCATTGCATAGTGAATCAATAGGTGTTGGAGCGCCAACTTTTAAATCCAGGCAACGAGCATCCTTGCAGTCAAGTAGTCGAAGAGGGTTTGTTTTTATGCGCTCCTTGCATGCAGGGCATAGCTCTGCGATATGTTTTTTGTAATAATTTGTGAGCTCTCTCATGTAACCACCGCGACATTCCTTGTCCCCAATGCTATTTATTTCTACTGAAAGATTTTTAAATCCAGCCTCATCAAGAATGAGTGTCATTGCGCGGATAACGAGCGCGTCAGCGATGCTTTTTTGTGTGCCTAAAATTTCGAGTCCAAACTGGCGAAGTTCACGCAATCGTCCACGCTGAGGATTTTCGTGTCTAAAATATGGACCATAATTATAAAACATAACAGGCTGTGGGAGCGCCTGCATACCGTTTTCAATATACGCTCGCATTATCCCAGCAGTGCCTTCTGGGCGCATTACGAGGTGGTCGCCACCTTTGGTTTTTAGGGTGTACATTTCCTTGTCGCGAATATCAGTGCCAACTCCGAGACTAGAGGTGAAAACAGCCTCGCGTTCAAGTATTGGTGTTTCGATTGGGCGGAAACCATAGTATGCGGCTATTTCAGATGCCTTCTCAAAAAAACCTTGATACGCGTAGTATTCCTTATCGAGAATATCGCGCATTCCTTTTGGGCTTGCGATGTCTTCACTCTTAATCTTTTTTGGTTTTTCTGTTGTCATAATATCTTGATTACTGCCTAAACTGCCCTGGCAAAACAGCAACTTCTGTCAATGGGAATAGGCGCAAAAATGCTTTTCCTACAATAAGTTCGCGATCGACTGCTCCCCATGAGCGAGAGTCAAAACTTCCAGAACGATTGTCTCCCATCATGAAATATTCACCGAGCTCGAGTTTTAGCTCCACTGAGTCGTCTTTCATGTGCTCTACGTACGGTTCATCGAGAGTAAGTGTTATGTTGCCATCCGTGTCCTTTATGAATACCTGTCCTTGCCCGTTCACAATAACAGTTTCGCCAGGAAGTCCAATGACACGTTTAATGAAGTACTGTTTTGGATTCCTTGGATATTTAAAAATCACAACATCACCACGTAATGGGTCATCTAGATGATATGACAGTTCGTCAACAATCAGATATTGCTTGTCTTTAAAAGTTGGATCCATCGATGCCCCAGACACAATAAATGGTTGCGCAATAAACAGACGGATAGGAATAACGATTACGATAGCGATACAAAGGAAACGAAAAGTTTCCCATGCTTCATCGCGAAATGAATAACTTTTTTTAGTCACAATATCCTTAGTAGATGTTTTGAAATCCTCGTTCATTTGCTGGTGCTGTCATTTTAAAACATTAAAGGACTTGCTGCAAAGATAAAATGCGTGGTGTAGTAAAATCTACTGAACTCATACTAAATTCAACGTATTTTTTTATACATATTTTTGATATGATGAGCAATATGCAATACATAATTGTTGGCCTGGGGAACCCTGGAGAAGAATATGCAAACACTCGGCACAATGCTGGCCGGATGGTTGTTGAAGCGTTTCGCAAAAAAAATGATTTTCCAGACTGGATACCTGACAAAAGTTTGAAAGCGCTCGTTTCAAAAGGATTGTGGGGGAAGGATAAGGTGATCCTTGTCCTGCCAGATAATTTCATGAACGTGTCTGGAAAGAGTGTAGCGCCACTTGTGAAGAACGCGAAGGACGCAGAGCGTACTACAATAGTGTATGACGATTTGGATTTGCCACTTGGTGGAATGAAAATCTCATTTAACAGAAGCTCTGGCGGGCACAAAGGAGTGGAGTCTGTAATTAAAGCGTTAAAGACTCGCGCGTTTGCGCGTTTGCGAATCGGTGTTTGTCCAACTACTCCAAGCGGTAAGCTAAAAAAACCAAAAGGCGATGCTGAGCTTTTAGATTTTATTGTCGGACCTTTTAAAAAAGCTGAAGCAGAAGAGATGAAAAAAGTTATAAAAAAAGGATCCGATGCACTCACACTCATTCTAGAAGAAGGCAGGGAGATTGCTACGGGAAAAGTAAACTAGCCCGTAAAAGAATCAAGACCTTGGAACCATCTGTAGAGGAGTTAAGTAGTTAATCCCCATGTGCGTGCGTTCATTGTTGTAATACGGCATGTACACTTTCA
>JBARNW010000096.1:0-2041 GCA_049641785.1 Minisyncoccia bacterium
AGTCAGGGACGCCCTAGCGGAAAAAGTCCGAGGCTCAAATGCATCGTGCTTACCCCCAGTGTGTGCGAGTACGCACACACTTTACCCACCCTTGCGCGCACGCAGACTCACTCCCTTTTTTAAATTAGATTTTAGAATACGAAACTCCTTTTCCAGTTTTTCCACTTTGTTTTATTTTTCCTTCTTTTTCGAGAGCAGAGAGATAGCGTGTGGCGGTAGCATCTGAGATATGTAAAAGTTTCTCGACTTCATTGTTCGTTATGCTAGTTCGCTTCGCGAACAAATCCATAACGCGATCAATCTTTTTTCTCTTTCTATTTTGTATTGCAAGCTGTGCTTTGGTAAAAAGTTCACGAATTGATTTTCCAAAAGTTTGCGCGATAACAGGAACGACAACAGGAGTCACGACAGTTGCGATGACTTGAGCGGGTGTTGGCTCGGAAACTTGAGCGGGTGCAGGAGTTGGAGTTGGCGAGGAAATTTCAACATGCGCCACGGGTATCACTTCAATCACTGGCTCGGTTGGAGTTGGTTGAGTTGTTTCTATTGGTGCTACTTCTGGCGGTGTTGGTGTTGTCTGGGTTTCTGTGGGCGCAGGAGCGAACGGCTCATTTCCGCCCATTTGAGCCGTTCGCTCGTCTGGAATAGGCTCAAGGGTGGGAACTGGCTCAGTTGGAGCTTCTTCTGGGGCTGGCACAATAACCGCCTCGGGAGGCGTAGAAATAGGGGTTTCTGGCGCTTGGGGAATTGGGGTATTTGCAGGCTCAGGATTTGAGGTTATTTCGTCAGGCATATATGAGGATTATACCAAAAGCAGGCTTAAATAGGTTAGTTTTTGAAAGCAATGTTAGAGCGGGTGGCATAAAATCTCATTACCCAGAGCACCCCAGAAGCCCACAAGGGTATCGTGGGGCTAATTTGTGGTAGAATATGGCGAGTAGATTTGAAGTCCTTTGAAATGCTAGCGGGAGAGTCTTGGGTGCCGGTTTCTATATTCTAGAGGATTACCTTATCCTCCTCCCCCTCCTTAGTGCTTTTATGAGCGTTGAGGCGGGGGTGAGAGCGTCGATAAGCCCCTAGTTTATTAGAATTAAGCAAACAACTGCGATGGTTAAAATCAAAACAGGTGGCACTACTCCGAAGTCAGGGCAATATCAAGTTTCAGGAATGAAACGAGAGATTACTTTGTCTAAGGGTGAGCGCGTTCCTCCATACGGAGGAAAGGCGAACACTTTTGTTCTTGTCGATGAGACAAGGCACAAAAAGTAGTTAGTCATTAAACTTTTCCCGCTAGCATTTCAGGGGATTTTTTATTTCTCAAATGCTTTTCTGGCATTCCAGTATGCACAGTGATCACAACTTTCAGTAGATGCTGGGATTGCCACACTCTCTAAACATTCCTTTATTTTATACAAAGTTTTTTCAACCCAAGAATCATTTCCTATATACTCGATTAAATTCACATCAAAATCAATTCGCTTATCAAAAGCTTGTCTATCCATTTTCCCAGTACAATAAACAAAGTACCCAATATCGGAGACCTTCAAACCATTTTGTCTCAGCAGCCACTGATAGACTTCCATTTGGCGCTTATATCCATCTTGCCACGCTTGATCCAAAACTTTTACAGCTTCATCTTTTGCGGTTGCTTTATAATCAACAACGATGTACTCATTTTTTCCATTGATCCATAAATCATCAATAGCACCAGTGACTAAAAATCCTGTGGGCTCGTGCAAGTATCTAACACCTCCGAAGTTTCTCCTCCACTCGTCAAGCTCATTGTGAGACATCGGCCTTGCGTCAATACCATATTCTTTCTGCAGTGGGTGTTGCTCATTTTTTACTCTGAAGGAATCAAACTCTTGTTTTAAGAGATGATCAACAGCACTGTTAATAGAGAAAGGGAATCCTGGCACTCGCTTCACACCAAGCTTGTTGTCTATATAAAAACATCGCGGACACTCCAAAAACAAATCAATCTTGGAACGACTGAGCTTCCAGTTCTTTCCACCGTAATTCCACGATTCCATTCTGTTTG
>JBARNW010000099.1:0-8749 GCA_049641785.1 Minisyncoccia bacterium
ACAATAGGGTATGTGTTCATGGGTGTCGCCGCGAGCAAGCTTCTAAAAGCTATTAAAGGAGAATAAATACCATTATGGATCAAACAGAACAATACAAATCGGTGATGTCAGAGATTATTGCGAAACAAAGCGTAATTCTCGGGCCCGACATGGCGGTTATGCGAGCAAAAAAAGTTTCTAACATAAGGATTGGGGACGATGGGGCGGTGGTAGAGATAATTGGAGACCCGATAGAAGCACTCAATAGCCTCATAGATACGTACGTAGAGCTATCAGGTCAGATTGTTAAAAATTCGATTGGCCCGATCTTTATAAAGTATCCTGAAGTAAAACAGACTAAATAGAATTATGGTTTCAGGCGAACTCATTCCTATTATTGCAGTCCTTGTTACTTTATACTTACTAGTAATCATTTTTTCATATTTGGCCGTTCGGCGTATACGGCGCGGGCTTGAAGAAAGGGATAGAGAAGTAAAGCGCAGACTTTATGAGCTTGCGATTTTGAAAGAAATATCAGATCGTACCGGCTACTCGCTCAACATTCAAAAGATTCTCGATGTGATTGTTGGATCACTCAATCAGTTTATTGAGTACAGCGCAGTTTCTTACATGCTCTTGTATCCATCAAAGGTGGTTTTTAAAGTTGATTTAGAGCAATCTGTTTCGAACAATTTCATAAGGGACATACGGAGACGCATGCTTGATTCCCTGTCTGCGCTCTTAGGGAGAGACATTTCTGATATGAATGTTGAAGAGACCATAGAAGGTGCGATTATGCTTGATGCTACAGAGGAGCCTGTGCGGTCGTATTTCAACATCCCACTTGTTATAGGAGGGGAGCTTGCTGGTGTGCTAACTGTTTCTAATACAAAAGCAGGTCTATACAAGGAATCAGAAATGGAGATTCTATATAAGATTGTAAATCAAGCATCACAGGCGGTAACAAAACTTGAGGACGTTATAAAAAATGAACAAGGTAAAATAGCAGCCATGCTCGAAAGTATGCTTGAGGGTGTAATAATGACCGATCGCGAATATCGTGTTATTGCGGCAAACCCAACTGCAAAGCTTATTATTGGGCGCAGCGAGGAATCTACTCTAACAATTTTTGATTTCATAGGTGCATTTAAGGACGCCATTGACATCAGAGGCAAACTAGAAGAGGCAATAAAGCTCGACAAAACTATTACCGAACCTGAGGTATTCTTTAGAAACAAGTATTACCAAGTCGTCATATCTCCAGTTAAGTCAAATGTTGGGCTCAATAAAGGTCAGATTTTGGGCGGAGTTGTGATTTTTCATGATATAACCCACGAAAAAGAGGCTGAGAATATGCGCAATGAGTTTACTTCGCTTATGGTGCACGAGCTACGTTCACCTCTTGGAAATATAAAAAAGATCGGTGAGGTAATGCGTTCGTCAAAAATTCTGGAAGACAAGGAGGCAACAAGTGAGTATGTGTCAATGCTATACGAGAGCTCGTCCTCAATGCTTGATTTGGTAAATGATCTCTTAGACGTTGCAAGGCTAGAGGCTGGTAAATTGGTTGTCGATAAAAAGCAAAACGACATAAAAGAAATCCTTACCGACAGAGTAAAGTTTTTTGAAGCTGGTGCAAGTAATGCAGGCGTAAGTTTAAGGTTGGCTGTTACAGAAAATATATCAAATAATATTGAATTTGATTATGAAAGAATAAAACAAGTTTTAAATAACCTTTTTTCAAATGCTTTGAAATATACATCAAGTGGTGGCATTGTGACGGTATCCTGTTTTATGCATAAGCTGGGCAAATCGTTTGCGGAAGAGGCAAGAGCAATAAACGCTCCATGGGTTTCAGATAATATGACATCTGACACTACGCAGATGCCCAGCTGTGTTATTGTTGCTGTGACAGACACAGGCGAAGGTATAACAGGTGAGAATATTGAAAAACTTTTTAATAAATTCACACAATTCGCTTCTAGTATTCGTAAGGATGAAGAACACAAGGGTACAGGGCTCGGCCTTGTAATAGTGAAAGGCATTGTTGAGGCGCACGGTGGGATCGTTGGGGTAGGTTCAAAACAAGGAGTGGGAAGTACATTTTATTTCACGCTTCCTTTGTAGTATAATTAAACGACAAATATGGCAAAAAAAATATTAATTGTTGACGACGACAAGATCCTTTCAAAGATTCTTCGTGATGGTTTGGTTGCGGGTGGTCAAGGTAAGTACGAAGTTTTTTCGGCGTTTGATGGAGAGGAAGGATTTGAGGTGGCACTTCGCGAGAAGCCAGATCTTATTATGACAGATTTGATGATGCCAAATGTAACTGGTATCGAGTTTTTAAAAAGGCTTCGCGCAGAGGATTGGGGTAAGGACATTCCTGTTATAATGGAAACGCAATTATCGGATCTTGAAAATATGAGTGAGGGAATGGAGCTTGGGGTGAAGGGGTATATTATCAAGTCGGATTATTCTCTTGATACTATCTTGCGTCAGGTGGATGACATCCTTAAATAAAATAATAAATTATGGAAGACAACAAGGAAAACAGTAAGACGAAATTATTCAAAGCTGTCACTGTGTTGGCGATGCTGGGTGCTGTGCTTGTTGGGTCTATGATAATTACTGAGGTTAAAGGATATCGTTTTATCGGTGGTGGTGTTTCTGCAACGAATACGATCTCGGTTTCTGGGGAAGGAGAAGTAGTTGCCCCCCCAGATATTGCAAACGTGTCATTTACAGTTCGTGAGAGTGCTACAAAGGTTTCCGATGCGCAAGACAAGGTGACAGCAAAAACAAAGTCAGCCCTTTCTGCTGTGCGTAAGCTTGGTGTTTCAGACAAGGATATAAAAACTCAAAATTACAGCTCGTACCCAAAGTACGAGTGGCAAGAAGGCACAGCATCGTGCATGGAACTGAACTGCCCGCCTCCCCGACCAGGAAGGCAAGTAATCGTTGGGTATGAGGTTTCCCAAACTGTAGATGTTAAAATGCGTGACCTAGAAAAAGTGAATACGCTTGTAGAGGAGCTTGCGACTGCTGGTGTTACTGAAATGTATGGTCCAAATTTTGCGATTGATGACGAGGATGCGCTGAAGGCAGAAGCGAGGAAGCTTGCCATCGAAAATGCGCGCACAAAAGCCGAGGTGCTTGCTCGCGATCTTGGGGTTACCCTTGTACGCGTAGTTTCATTTTCTGAGGGTAGTAATTACCCAATATATGCCCGTACTACAATGATGAGCGAGAAGGCTGATTTTGGGGCAGACAGCTCTATCACGGAGATGCCTCCAGGGGAGGAGAAAATAGTCTCGAATGTCACGGTAACATACGAGATTCGGTAGTGGATACTGTGAAGGAAGGTAAATAATGAACACCGCTCACATAAGAGGTGTCCTCTATCTGATAAAAACCCCTTAAAACTCAGGCATGTTACCTATTGACAAAATACGAAAGTTGTGTATAATCTAAACCAGTAGTAATGATTTGAAAACCAGCAGGTATCTACAACTTTTTCTCTTGAAGGGAGAAAACCATGTCAAAGCCCGACGGTAAAAAAAGTAAGAAAGCAAAAGCAAAGACCTCAGTGCCAGTATCGAAGGTTGTAAAACCTCATAGGGTCCATGGTCCCAAGCCAGACTTCACCCCATGCCCCAAAAAGACGCCTATGGAGGTTGTCAGCACCAAGGCGGAGAACATCTGGTATGGCTATTGCGGGCTTGTGGAAACAGCAGGGATGATTTTTCGTGTGTCGAAACAGGAGCATTCTTCTGGGCATGAATTCCGTGCGATTCGTGTGGTTTCAGCGCCAGTCGGCACTGAACTTTATGGACTCGCAGGATCACGCGTTTATGTATCCGTTGCGGACCTGCATTGGCTGAATTTCCGGTCGCCCTTTAAGGAAGGAACTCCGGACTACAAGCGCCAGGAACACATCTGGAATTTCTTCGATCAGCTGTTTACAAAAATGTGCCTTAAGGGCACTCAGGCACAAAAGGCGGAGAAGGAAGCTGCCATCTAACCGAAACATAAAGTAGGAGAAATTCTGCTTTGCCGCCCCACGAATTTGTGGGGCGTTTTTTATTGGAGAGGTTGGGGCGCGTTGACTTTTCTTCCCACAAAGAGTATAGTAGGCGAAAGCCCTGCGGGGCGGTTTTTTAAATACAAGCTACACAATTATGCAATTTATCGAATACATCAAAGAGTCAAAAGGTGAACTCGCTCACGTTACATGGCCAACACGTCGCCAGGCGGTCGCTTTTACAGTGCTAGTCATCGTACTTTCAATTTTAACATCGCTTTACCTAGGCGCGTTTGATGCATTTTTCACAACATTAATTAAAAAGTTCATTGTTGGCTAATTTTTATCTACTACTCAATATGGCAAAACAAGAAACAACAGGAGAGCGCAATTGGTACGCGATTCACACATACGTTGGGTACGAAAATGCAGTGCTTCGAAACCTGAAGCAACGCATTGAATCATTGGGGATGGAGGACAAGATATTCAATGTCATTGTCCCTATGGAGAAAAAAATAAAGGTGAAAGGCACAAAACGTGTAGAAGTCGAGGAAAAGATTTATCCTGGGTATATTCTCGTGGATATGATCGTTACGGACGATTCATGGTATGTTGTTCGCAATACTCCTCGCGTAACAGGTTTTGTTGGCGCTGGCGTAACACCTGTTCCTCTTGCAAAACACGAAGCAGATGCTCTTTTTGCTCGCATGGCAGAAAGCACTCCAAAACACAATATTGACCTAGTCGTTGGCGATCAGGTTACCATCGTTGACGGGCCATTCAAGGATCTTGAAGGCAAGGTTGCCGAGGTAGACAATGAACGTGGGCGCGCAAAAGTGCTTGTTTCAATGTTCGGACGCGAAACACCGGTAGAGCTCGACTTTCTGCAAATTCATAAGATTTAATATCAAAAACTAACACAGGGCTTGAAAAATCTTCTGACTTAGGGTAGACTCAGCAAATTCCAATATTAATACCAATCTCAAATAAATGGCAAAGAAAATAACAAAAAAAGTAAAAGTAGTCATCCTCGCTGGTAAAGCAACACCAGCGCCTCCTTTGGGGCCCGCCCTCGGACAGGCAGGTGTAAACATTGGTGAATTTGTCACAAAATTCAATGATGCTACCAAGGATAAGATGGGGGATATGGTGCCGGTTGTCATTACTGTATACGAGGATCGCACCTTTACATTCGTAATGAAGACTCCGCCAGCTTCTGGACTCATTCTCAAGGCGGCTGATGTAAAGAGTGGCTCAAAGAAGCCAGGCACCAGCAAAGTAGCTTCAATCACAAAGGCTCAGCTACGCGAAATCGCAGAAAAGAAAATGTCTGACCTTTCCGCAAACGATGTTGAGGCTGCAATGAAGATCATCGCAGGCACAGCACGTTCAGCAGGGATTGAGGTGAAGTAAATACACCACGCTCATAGAAAAAAGCCGACAATCATGCGATTGTCGGCTTTTGATTTGATGCTATTTACACAGCAATCGGTGCTTTGATTGCTGGGCACGGGTCGTACCATTCGAGCATAAAATCGCCTGTTTTAAAGTCAAAGATGTTAGTCACCTTGCGGTTGATGAGCATCTTTGGTGGCAGGTGAGGTGTACGTGTAAGTTGTAATTCGACTTGCTCCATATGGTTTGAGTAAAGATGAACATCCCCACCAACCCATACAAACTCGCCAGGTTCCAACCCGCACACCTGTGCTATCATCATGGTGAGAAGAGCGTACGATGCGATATTGAATGGGACACCCAGAAATGTATCACAACTTCTTTGGTACAGTTGGCATGAAAGTTTCCCATTTGCCACATAGAATTGAAACAAGCAATGGCATGGTGGAAGTCCTGATTTTGCCATTTCATCTATATCGGCAACGTTCCATGCTGACACAATCAGTCGACGTGAATCTGGAGACTTTTTGATCTGTTCGACAACTTGTGTGATCTGATCGACCGTTCGCCCGTCTGGAGTAGCCCATGAGCGCCACTGCTTTCCGTACACTGGCCCAAGCTCGCCGTGCTCTTTTGCAAACTCGTCATCATGTTTTATGCCAAGAATAAACTGAGCTAAACCTTTTTTCCATTCGTCAGAATCGGTTTTTGGTACAGGTTTACCAAGCTTTTTCAGATATGCCTTGTATGGCCACTCGTCCCAAATATGGTTGTCGTGACCAACGAGATATTTGATGTTTGTGTCACCAGCCAAGAACCACAGGAGCTCCGTGACTACTAGTCTCATTGGAATCTTTTTTGTTGTGACAATAGGGAAGCCTTCAGATAGATCGAACCGCATTTGGTACCCAAAAACTGATTTTGTTCCAGTGCCGGTACGATCGCCCTTTATTACACCGTTTGTTTGAATATGGCGAAGTAGGTCTAGATATTGTTTCATTGCAAACTCCTTGTATTGTTGAGAATGTACTACTTATTGCTGTTGTCACTCTACTTATTTTGTTACACTTTGTCAATCTCTGGACTTTTCATAAATTCTGTGGTACATTTCTATTAGGTAATTTTTTGTTATTTACAACTTAGGAGAAATGCTATGTCGAAAAATTTGGGCGCATTGCCGGACAGCTTGCTTCACGAAATGGTAGCATCTAATGAGTTTATCAAAGGGGCAGCTTCAAAAAATATTGGACCTGCTTCCCTAGACCTCTGTATTTCCGAGGAAGTGTATCGTGTTAACGGAATGTTTCTGCCTCGCATTGGGGAAACCATACGTAGCCTTATTGGAAGGCTCGATGCTCGTCAACATCAAAACGGGGCACCTTTCGAGCATGAGGTGACCTATCTTGCCCGCTTAAATGAATCACTGTCTCTTCAGCACGGAGTCTACGGGTATTGCAATCCAAAGTCATCAACAGGTCGGCATGATGTTCATGTGCGTGTACTTGCAGATGGTGTACCGAGCTATGACTCTGTTGAACCTTCAGGGTTTTCAGGGGAACTGTGGGTGGTGATTATTCCACGCTCGTACCCAGTGATTATTCCGACAAACGAACCTCTTAGTCAGCTACGTCTTTTTAATGCTGACACGCGCCTTTCAGAAGAGGAAATTGAAGTCATGTTTTCGCGCTGGAAACCATTGTACACGCTTGGTGGGGAATGTCTATCCTATAACGATATTCTTATTCGTGACAACGATGGCTCAATCAGTTTGACCCTCGATCTCGAAAGCAAAATCGTTGGATGGGAGTACTCGGGGCAGCAGAGAATTCTCGATTTTACGCGGGGCAAAAAAGCGTACGATTCGAGAGATTTTTTTAATCCCGTTGCTGTTCATGGTGAACGTGTTTATTTGCGCCGTGGGGGATTTTACATTCTCTCAACGGCCGAAGCGGTGCGTGTTCCTCCTTGTCTTGCGTGCGAAATGGTTTCAGTAAATGCACGGATGGGGGAATTCCGCGCTCACTACGCAGGTTTTATCGACCCAGGATGGGGGTACGGCAAGGATGGTGATGGCAAAGGAAGGCCACTTACTCTCGAGGTTCGGCCATTTGAGGATCTGGTCATTCAGAAAAATCAGCCGATTGCGAAGATTGAATTCGAGAGGATGACTGGACTTCCAGACCTTCATTATGACGAAAAAGCCGAGCGTAATTATGGCACACAAGATGGTCCAAAGCTCGCTAAGCATTTCAAATAAAGTTGTTTTTTGCCCCGTAGTCGAATGACTGCGGGGTTTTGTTTTTAATGCTATAATTTCAGCCAATGGAGATTAAAGTAAAAAAACTGCACAAGGATGCGAAAATACCAACCTACGCGCATCATGGCGACGCGGGATTTGATCTGTATGCTATTGAAAGTGTGAGTATTCCTATTGGCGCGCGGGTGCTTGTTGGAACTGGTATTGCCATAGAGATCCCAGATGGATATGTTGGACTCATTTGGGACAAGAGCGGACTATCTATGGTTCATGGTTTAAAAAATCTCGGCGGTGTAATAGACGCTGGCTATCGTGGAGAAATAAAAGCAGGAGTCGTAAATCTAAGCGATGAGGATTACACAATCACAGCTGGGCACAAAGTTGCGCAAATGCTTATTCAGAAAGTGGAGCGAGCGGACATAAAAGAAGCTACAGAGCTATCTGACACATCGCGCGGACATGGCGGGTTTGGAAGCACAGGGAAGTAGCGTTCTAGAGTCTTTTGTGATAGAAAGTACTTTGGGTTTGTTCTTGATTTTTGAGGAGATACTATTATGTCATCCGACTTTGTAAAAAAAGCACCATTCATTGTAATAGACGGCCTAGACGGCTGTGGCAAGGGAACACAGCTCAAGTTATTGAGCGAAAGGGCTACATTGGCTGGGCATGCTTATACCCTCACTCGAGAGCCAGGTGGCGCAAAGCTGTCCGAGGCTATTCGCGAACTGTTTAAATCAGACCTTGGGGCAAACGCAAGCGCGCTCACACAGTTTCTCATGATGTGGGCTTCGCGTCGCAACTATTTGGAGCAAGTCGTGTGGCCGTCGCTCGAAGACAACATTCCAGTTTTCTCAGATCGCGGAGATTCATCGACTCTTGCATACCAGGTCTTTGCAAAGAACGCGCCAGAGCTCGAGGCGGAATTTTGGCGCTTGCGAAACATTGTTTTTGCAGGGATCCCACCGACCTGCTACATCTTTCTTGATGTTCCACCAAGCATTGCTCGAGAAAGGGCTGTTCTGGACGAGTCGCGTGGCGAGCTTTCGCATTTCGACACCAAACCACTTGAGTTTTATGGCAGAGTAAACGATGGG
>JBARNW010000110.1:0-2285 GCA_049641785.1 Minisyncoccia bacterium
CCCTACTACCACCATTAAAACAAATGGTAGCCTAGTTCCAAAGACAGTAACAGAAGAAAAGACTGTTGTTGCGCCAGGGCCGTTGCGTGCGACTACGCAGGCGCCAGTCAATGTGTCCCTTTCTGTGCTTGGTGTTATTGAACATACAAACGTCGCGCGCGCGCAAAATGGTGGACTAGGCTCACTTGCAGAAAACTCCACACTTGATCGCGTGGCACAGATGAAGGTGGATGATATGTTTGCAAAGCAATATTTTGAGCATGTGTCGCCGTCTGGTGTTGGGCAGGCAGACCTCGCGCAGACAGCAGGATATGCGTACGTGATTGTCGGAGAAAATCTAGCACTAGGAGATTTTGATGGTGACCAAGGTGTAGTGACAGCATGGATGAACAGCCCAGGGCATAGAGCAAATATTTTGAATCCTCATTACAAGGAGATAGGGGTTGCTGTAGGTAAGGGGATGTACGAGGGAAGAGAGACCTGGCTTGCTGTGCAAAGTTTTGGTATGCCATTATCTGCATGCCCTACAGTAGACCAGGCATTGAAGGCACAGATTGATACAAATAATGCGATAATTGCAAATCTTCGTAGTAACTTAGATGCAAAAAAATTACAGATTGAATCCACTCCAACAAGTGATTCAAACTACAATACATACGTAAACGAATTTAACGCGTTACTCCCAGAGTATAATAGTATTGTTGAAAGCGTACGTGTCGCAGTTGCAAATTATAATGCCGGAGTGCAAGCATTTAATGTTTGCATAAACGAAGCGAGCGCGCACTAGTGACCACGCGTTACTTGTTTTGTATTTTACCCTCTTTTCTGATAGAATCGCTCAATATGATAAAAGAATTTTTAATGAAGCAAGTGATAAAGCGTCAGCTCAAGGGCATGCCAGAGACAGAGGTCAATCGCATAATTCTACTTGTAGAAAAGAACCCAGAACTCTTCAAAAAGATTGGTGACGAGATCCAAGCAAAGGTAAAGGCTGGTCGTTCACAAATGGCGGCGTCTATGGAAGTAATGCGCGCTCATCAGGCAGAGCTTCAGAAAGTTTTAAAGTAATATGGCACTCGCAATTGGAATCGTCGGTCTCCCCAATGTAGGGAAGTCTACTCTTTTTAACGCATTAACGAAAAAGTCTGTCCCGGCAGAGAATTACCCTTTTTGCACTATTGACCCATCCGTGGGTGTTGTTGCTGTGCCTGATGAACGCCTCACAAAGCTTTCCGAGTTTTCGAAAACTCAAAAAACAATTCCAGCAGCAGTAGAGTTTGTGGATATTGCAGGTCTTGTAAAAGGGGCGAGTGAGGGGGAGGGTCTAGGAAACCAGTTCCTTGCGCACATTCGCGAGACAGATGCTATTGCCGAAGTAGTGCGTATTTTTGAGGATAGTAATATTATTCACGTGGATGGCAAAATTGACCCCGTTTCTGACATAGAAACTATCAACCTCGAGCTAATCCTCGCAGATATGCAGACCGTAGCAAAGAGGCTCGCAAATATTGAAAAAGATGTGAAGCGTGGTGACAAGGAGGCAGCGAAAGAGAAAGAAATCCTTCTTCGTGTGCAGGAGGCTCTCGAGGCTGAAAAGCTTGCCCAAGAAGTGACACTAAATGATGAGGAACGCATTGTTCTTCGCGCAATGCATCTTCTTACAATGAAGCCAATTTTGTATGTATTGAACAAAAAAGCTGGTGGGCAGAATTTGGATGAGATGAACGACCCGCGCTACATAGCGCTTCTCGCGTATGTTAAAGCACGCAATGCTCACTACGTGATAGTGGATGCAGGAGTGGAGCATGAGCTTTCTCAATTTGAAGGCGAGGAAAAAGAAATGTTCCGTGCGGAGCTTGGCTCAAAAAACGACGGCATTAACGACCTTATTACAAAAGGCTATGAGATGCTTGGGCTTGAGACATATTTTACTACAGGAGAAAAAGAAACTCGCGCGTGGACTATAAAAAAAGGAAGCACTGCGCCGGTGGCAGGTATGGCTATCCACACTGACTTCAAAGATAAATTTATTCGAGCCGAAGTTATTTTTTGGAAAGATTTGCTTGATGTTGGCTCCTTTGTGAATGCGAAAGAGAAAGGGTTGTTGAGGATTGAGGGGAAAGAATATATTGTCAAAGACGGTGATGTGATCGAGTTTAGAGTTTAGGCTATAAATTACTTCATCTTCTGCGCTGCTGAATCAGCAGATTCACGTCTTTGACGCACGCCCAGGCTCGCTCGTCATCGTACTGCCCGTACGTCTCTCCTCGCTCGCTTTCCCGCAC
>JBARNW010000122.1:0-3248 GCA_049641785.1 Minisyncoccia bacterium
AAACCTTAATTTTTTAAATCTTTTGAAATTTCTTTGTAGCACTTTTGACACAAATGAAATTTTCTAACCATATCCTTTTTGTTTGGTGGACTCAATAATATTCCACCAAAATCTTTAAGTTCCTCCTCGCACTTGTCGCATTCTGGTCTAATAGCCATACTGTGTTTTTACTGATGGTTAGCCATCAGCCCACCTATCTTATCCTTGTTGGCCCAGCTCGTCAATCCGTTGACGATTTCTTTCGCCTTCGTCAATCTTCACTTCAAGAACAGGAAGGTTTTTTAGGTGTGCATGATCCTTAATGTATTCACGAAGTTCAGTACGCTTCCTCTTTGCAAAGTCGAGAGCTTTTTCCTGCTCGCTAGTAGGGAAGCAGGTAAAGTAAATCGTGCCACGCTTGAAGTCGGGGGAGATGGTGGCATCAGTCACCGTGATGAGTGAGTTCTTGCCTGCCTCACGAGTAAAAAAGTCCGCAGCGATGGCGCGGAGGAATGCGCGCATTTTGTCTTGTCTAGGTGTGGTCATGAAATTAGTTAAAAGTGTTTATGTTAGTAACACGAATCTGTTGATTCAAAGTCGAAAGTCGAAAGCGCGCCCAAATTACTTCTCGTTCATTACAAATGCCTCAAGAACATCACCCCCTGCAATTTCTATTTTTGCATCGATCATCATTCCGCACTCATTTCCTTCTTCTACTTTTTTTGCAGGAAGTTTCTGCGACTGTAGTCCCTCGATCTTCCCACGACCAATCTCTACTTCGCGGCGCATAATCTTTACATGCGCACCAACCTCAAGTAATCCGGTCAAAACCTTCCCCCCAATAACCTGCTTGTGTTTTGTGGCGCTAAAAGTCTTTAAAATTTTTGCAGTACCAACAACCTCTTCGCCCATAACCTTTGGCGTACGACGATCCAGCTCCTCACCCAACCACTCAGAAAGTTTGTAGATGATGTCGAATGTCTTGATGGTAATACCAAAACGGTCTGCGATGTCTTGCGCACCACGCTCAACTTTTGTATGGAAGCCGATGATAATAGCACTATCTGACCCTGAGGCAAGTTTTGCATCGTTTTCACCAATTGTTCCTACTCCTTTTGCAATTATTTTTATAACTACACGTTCACGCTCTATTTTGCTAAGCTCCTTTTCAATTGCCTCGAGTGTCCCCGCAACATCTGATTTTAAAACGATAGGAACAATAAGCGCATCTTCTGCAAGTGGGATAGTGCGCACAATATTTTTGACTGGTTCCTTGGCGCGCGATTCACGAAGCTCGAGCTGTACTTTCTCTGCATCTTTTTTGTTCGAGTAAGCGCGGAAGATACTGCCGACAGCGGGGATAGCGTCAAAACCCGTAATTTGAACAGGAGATGAGAAAGTTGCTTCAGAGACCTGTTTGCCAAGAAAGTTTTCGATTGCGCGAACAGGTGACATGCTTTCCTCTGCAAGAATGAACATCCCCTTTTTTAGAGTGCCGTTAGTAATGATGAGCGTTGCCGATGTTCCACGCTTTGTATCAATGTTTGATTCTACAACGATACCCTCTGCTGGAAGTGAGGTGTCACCAGTAAGATTTTCCATTTCTGCGACGAGAAGCATCATGTCTAACAGATCTGAAACACCGGTACCAACTTTTGCAGAGATGGGAACAAACGGAACGTCGCCACCAAACCCCTCTAGATAAATTTCATTTTCCGCGAGATTTTGTTTTGTGCGCTCAATGTTTGCGTTTGGTTTGTCGATTTTATTTATAGCGACGATATACGGTATGCCAGCTTCCTTGATAGACTTCAATGCTTCTTTTGTTTGTTCCTTCACGCCGTCTTCTGCGGATACGACAAGGATAGCGACGTCGGCTACACTTGCTCCGCGCGCGCGCATTTTTGAAAAAGCTTCGTGTCCTGGAGTGTCGAGAAATGTGATTCGGTTGCTAACAAGCCCATCCTTGCGTGTTTCTGCCAGTTTGTGTTCTACTTCATATGCAGAAAGGTGCTGTGTGATGCCACCAGCTTCGCCCTCGACAACATTTGATTTGCGAATGTAATCAAGAAGACTCGACTTGCCATGGTCAATGTGACCCATAATAACAACGATGGGTGGACGAGGAACAATGGCTGGAGGGTTTTGTTTTGTCATGGCGGTTGGTAATATTAAATTTTGAACAGGTAATTATCTGGTAGCTTGTTTGATGGCGTTCTGCTCCTCTTCTGTCATTTCGAACTCAGAAGCGAAGTTTTTGATTGGTTTTGCAAAAATACTCATGCGATCGCGCGCGAACAGGCTTGAGATAACAGCACCATCACCATTTTCAGAAAGAAGAGCAATGGCAAAACTTTGATTACCACCCTCTCCTGTGCCTTTGAATGCGTTAAATCGGATAGTTTCGACACCCTGGATGCTTCGCTTGATGCGCTTGTCTGCTTCAGCTAGGTGGTTTTCAGTCTCTGAGCGAAACTTTTCAAGAGCTTGAATATTCGCACCAAGAGCACCGATGACGCTTTCAAGACTCTGTGCGCCTTTGCCTGCAAGTAGTTTTTTTAGACGACGCTCAAGCATAAAAACCCATAGCCCCAAAGCCACCGTAGTAGTAATCAACGCGATAATGAGGATTTGGGTATCTATCTGGGCCATACAAGTTGAAAGAGTACCATATTTTTGAGGTTTTTGCAAAAAAAGAAGTTGCGGGCTATGATTGGCGGATATGAAGAGAATTTATCTTGATAACGCAGCAGCGACGCCTGTAAGCGAAACAGCTTTGCGTGCAATGACTGTGACTGCAAAAAAGTTTCCTGGGAACCCTGGTGGGATTCATAAGGAGGGGAAAGATGCGCGTGCTTGCTTGGAGCTAGCACGCGAGCAGATTGCAGGAGTATTGTCTGCTCGTCCAGATGAAATCGTATTTACGAGTGGCGCGACGGAGGCCAACAATATGGCGGTGCTTGGTGTGGTGCATGCGGCTAGAGCGCGCGGAATCAAACATCCGCACATTATTGTTTCTGCTATCGAGCATCCGTCGGTACTTGAAGCTGCACTCTATCTCGAGAGTAGTGGGGTACGTGTGGACTATCTGCCTGTCGACAGTCGTGGACTCATTAACACAAAGGAACTTCGAAAACTCATAACCCCTGAGACCGTGCTCGTGTCGGTGATGTATGTCAACAACGAGATCGGAACAATTGAACTAATTACGGACATCGCAAAAGAAATTCGCCATGCGCGCAAGGTGAATGGGTCAGTGTATCCATACT
>JBARNW010000129.1:0-6096 GCA_049641785.1 Minisyncoccia bacterium
AAACCGGGCTTACAAAAAGTAGTATTGTAGAGGTGTTTTCAAAAGTGTCTAATCTTGACCTGATTTTTAAAAACCCCGAGGAATATGTAAGGAGTGTAATTTTGGTGATTGAGGGTTGCAAGAACGATATGCTTGTCAATGAAGGTTTGCAGTATCTCCCAATTAAAGATGCATGGAAGGTTGAGCTTTTCGAAGATCTCTCGGGTTTTCTTTACAACCCCGTTACTGGATCAGGGAATGCCATAAAATCAAAAGAAGGTAAGTCAGTCTACGATCATATACTTTTTGACAGTGAGGGAGAAAGGAAATTTGCCGAAAACCTAGAGACGCTTGACACAGTGAAGCTTTTTGCGAAGTTACCACATTGGTTTGTGATAGATACACCACTTGGTGGGTACAACCCAGATTGGGCTATTGTTATGGATGATGGTGTGGGTGAAAAGTTATATCTCGTGCGAGAAACTAAATTCGTCGAGGATTTAAACAATTTGCGACCCTCGGAGGAGAAAAAGATTATTTGTGGCAAGAAGCATTTTGAAGCTATAGGCTTAAAGAACTTTAAGGTATCAGGGAAGGAGGACTTGAAGGATTTACTCTGAGCATAATGACCAAAAAACAAGAAATGGAACAATTCGATTCTGGATCTCTGGGGGAACTCGTACCAGGTGAAATACTAGAACAATACGCTCCAATGATTGGAGAGCTGATACTCACCTTTAGTGAGTTAGAACACACACTCAATGGTGAGGTGGTTAAGATGATCTGTGCCCGTGCTGATACTGTAGGGTATGCGGTGATTGGCGGGTTGCGTTACGGGCAAAAAATAGAGTTGTTTAAGAACCTGTTTGGACCCACGGTTCACTCTTTGAATAATAAAGAACTAGAGAAAGTTTTTGATGATTTAGTATCTCGTCTTGTTTGCACTTCAGAATATAGAAATAATGTTGCGCATGCGGAGTGGTGTAACTTAGACGCAGATTCTCACGTAAGGGTAAAAATAAAATCAGACAAACTCGGGACAATGAGTGTTTTTAAAAAAATTACCATGGAAGTCCTCGAGGAGCAGATTGAGGAGATAAAGAGCCTTTCGGAAGACTTGTATGATTTTTATGATCGGGTTATGCAGCCTGTCTAGACGAAAGTATCATTTAACCACTCAAATCACACAAAATTTGCGATTTTCACGACAGGGCGCTCCATTCTACGGGGGCGCCCTATTGCGTTGCTCCTTGGGCAAAAAATGCTCGGATTCTGTGCTCCTCAGGGGTTTTGAAAATGGGACAGGATATGCGAATCCGGGGTTCTATCACTTACTCAGAGATTTCTAGTCTTGTTGTACGTATAAATATAATTATAATGTTGGACAAGAAACAGTCATTTACCTTTGTGCAGACAATACCCGACTTTTGCCCTTTGATTCCCCGCATTCTGCATTTGGGGGAGGGGCAATAGAGGAGAGAGTAGTTAGTATGAGTAGAAGATAGTGTGTATATAATATATCAGTGTGATAAGTATAAACTTCATCTTGTCATAAAAACAGATGTAGTTAACAGGTGGCTGACAATCGCGGACCCCTTAGAATATAACACGGACGGTAACCTTCGATAGCTATGTATTTATATCCCGATTTCAACCTGTGATGCTCCGGTACCGATCATTGGGCAGGGTGGCAAGTCGTACAGCCATTTTCCCTGCTTTCGCATCGATACCTGAACCTCACTTGATAGTCCAAAGAAAGGACCGTTTGCCATACCCCGTTGGTTAGACGTAAGCATGGTTTTATTGGGGTTATTTGATTTGAGCTCCCCAAAAACAAAGATTTGTTAACATTTTCAAACGTAACTCAGCACGGAAATTATCCACGTACCAATGAGTTACAGTAAAACCAAAGATCACTCACCTGTTACGGCAAGTGAGTGAGTTTTGGTCACAATCTTCCGTAACAGATTTCGATGTTTAGTTATGTAGGCAGTCTAGCTTAGTACTAATTTTGATTTGTTACTTACATTTGCTACTGATAGTAAGAACAAAAAAACGGTGGAACCTTTGTGAAAGGCGCCACCGTTTAATGTAAGGGTTGTTACTTTTGGAATGACTGGATTGCACGACTAGCTTCTTCCTTGGTAAATTCCATGATCTGGGACTCTCTCTTGGTACGTTCATCCTCTCTCGTAATATTGGTATGAATGAGTTCAAGAAGATAACTTTTCTGTTTGTCGGTAATCATCTCAACTCCCTGTGAGTCTTTTGCTCTGTAGGCATCGTCAATCATCGCCTCTTTCTCGTAATCATATGACGGCTTACTTGGGTTAGTGCGTAGGGTATCAACCGTTCGGGTCATCTTGCTCACGGCATCAATGAGGCTGTAACTCCATGCAGACTGGATAACACGGTCAAAATATTTTGAATTCTCACTAACGACAGCATTGCTTCTTCCTATACCGATCACTCTCCCGCTTTGCTCAATGGTGCAAACGAAAGCTATGAGTCCTGGAATGTGTCTGAACATGCTGGTTGTCGCAGTGTCTTCTTTAAAGATGGCGGTCAGGTCGTATTTCCCAACGTGTTTGATGATCTCCTGACGCACTGGATGTTTGGGTGAACTAATATCGAACGGATGCTTCTTGGCTACCTGATATGGCGACGCAATACGTGTTTTGTATGCTGTGTTCATGATGTTGTTATGTTCTCTTTATACTTCTGTTGTTAATGTCCAGCCTGGATTGTGCCCGCTGGTGTAGCCCTCTCTTAGTAATCGAACTATCTCTTCAAGCACTTGCTCCATTTTCTCCGCACTCACTACTTCTTCAGTGATTTTGATTGTGATCACGATTGTTTTACTTTATTGATGGTAATAATATTCTGCTCGTAGATAACCTCAATTTTTGCGCCTACTTCAAACCCCGCTGTTGCGAGCATTTTATTTGATATACGGATCATCGATTTCTGACTTCTGCTACCAGGTGCATACGCAACGGTCATTCTTCGCTTAACCATTGATCTTCTCTACTTGCTTCTCGTAAAACAAAAAGACTTTTCGTGGGATGCGCTTCTTTGTAGGTTTCCCGTCTTCATCTTTCTCCTCGACTACCGTGTTAGATACCAATGCTTTCTCGCCAGGTTTTACGCGATACCCCAAGGACAACCAACGTGCGAAGGTCAGAGTATTTCTATATGGATCGTAATTCTCGGTTTCTTTCTTGCCCCATCTTTTCTCTATCTGCTGTGCGACAAGGGCATAAGTCTTTTCCGAGCCTGTGTATGCCGACAGTGGCTCCTTTATTATTTCTTTAATATTTTTCATGCTGAATAACATTGTTAATGAACACGCTCGACAGCGTGATGAAGGACTAATCTTTCCTTCCAAAAAAGAGTGGTGACATGGACGTAAAGACTCTGCTAGGGGAAGATGGATAGTAAGTAGTAACGCTTTGTTAAACTTTTTGTGCAGGGGGTAGGGGGGGTGATTCGGTCGGGTCCCCTTTGGGAATGTAGGGACCACGTGATTAAGAAGTTGTCTGCGGTTTTTCTCGGGAATGAATATTCTGGTAGGCTTCAGGATATTATCTATGCCCTTTGTCCCCAAAAGCTCTGTTTGCAGGAGATTTTGCCTGATTGCATCTGGGGGTGCGGGGTGGTAGACTTGAGAAGTAAGCAAAATTGAATATGAAAAAGTAGCCTAAACCAACGAGTAAAATCGGTGGCATGGTGAAAAAACTGGTAAGAGATAAAGAACCCATCATATGGGGGCTACTCTTACCAGTCCCTACAGGAAACTGTAGGTGGATGGCGCAAGTCATCACCCCTGTGGTGGGCTTTTTGTTGCTCGTTGCGGGGAATTTTACTGGCGAATTTTAGTACATTCCTCCCTATGAAAAAAATATTCACAACTATTCTCTTTGTAATCCTGAATCTCATGGTCGGTGTTCCAAGTGCTTTTGCTATCAGCTCCTTTGATCTTGGTGGAATACATAACCCCATTAATGTGCAGGTTGAGTACAGTCAAAGTACCCTAAACCAGCAAAAAGAGAATAGTCTCAAAAGTTCCTACGGATTGAGTAACTACTACAGTTGCGCCTCTGGTGAGTCTAGTCTCGACCTCAGCAACCCAAGCACAATGGCACGACACTTAAACAGCGTTCAGTATTGTCTTGAGCGTAAGGCATTAAGTGCACAACGAAGTGAAGCAACATCATCTTGCCAACAAGGGTATGTAGTTAAAAATGGAGTCTGTGTAACTCCTGATGCTGGGTGCAAAGCTACGTACGGACAATCTTCTCGGTTTGATAAATATGATGCAACAACAGGATATCCAATTTGTGGCTGTTCTGCTGGTTATGAGTTTAGTTCTGATGGTAAATCGTGTGTTTCAACTCAGAGCAGAAGTGTTGAATCTGGAATTTCAGCGGACGTGTTATCAGAAGCAACTTGTATGCTTCGCCAGAATGCACAGTGGAACAAAACAACAAAGTCGTGTGCTTGTCCTTCTGGTTATGCAGAAAAGGAGATTGGTGGAGATTGTTTTGTTAAGAAAGTTGATCAACCAGTTAAAACAAATGATCAGATTTGTCAGGATAAGTGGAAGAATACTGTATGGAATGAAAAACGAAATGACTGTGACTGTGCCACTGGATATAATTGGAATGGTAGTTCGTGTGTTGTTGTTCCTGTAAAGACAAACGATCAAATATGTCAAGAGTGGAGGAAGAATACTAAGTGGGCAGGCACTAAAAATGATCAAGGTGGGCTCGTGTGTGAATGTAAAACTGATTACCAGTTGAATCAAGATCAGACACAGTGCACTACTGCTCCTAAAAAAGAGACTACGAAAGTAGCTTCACTAAATGGAGGTTTGCAGAGTAATACTGTTGCGGATACGCCTCGCTATCCTAAAGATGAGCAAAGGTTTATCGACGGCTGGAATAAAAAGAATGTCCCTCTTGACTCAGAAGAAGTAAAACCAAAGAGCCTGTGGAGTAAGGTAAAGACGTGGTTCGGTTTTTGAGGGTACAGGTAATTGTGGCTAAGAGATTCTGATTAATTTAATGTTAAACACAAACAAGGACATGATTGGGGTGAAGGACACTGCTGGTGACCCTAATGAGAATATAACGACCAGCAACGAGGTTAACAGAGAAGGTGTTTGCGCAAGTTGTTCGGAACAACTGCCGGTAGGAACGGTTGCGTATATATGTAATGCTTGCGCTCTAGGGTTTGAGAATGAGTTCAAGAAGGTTTCTACTAATAATGAATTTGAGGATAATTACGACGAACCTGTAGAGGAGCTTGCAGATGATGATAGCGAGCTTTACGACCTTAAAATTGAGGAATGGGCGGAAGATGACGAGGTCCTAAAACAAAATTTAGAGAGTGAGGAATTAGAAGATTTACAAGGGTAGCTAAAAATGCGCTATGGAGAAAAGCAGTTGGAACTAAAGATGGTGTAGGTGATGAGTTTGAAAACGAAGAGAGTATTGTCATAAGGTGCAAGAGAATCAAAAGTGGATATACCAAGTCGTGGATGTCACTAGTAAATTATTTGGTCCAGATGTTAATTTTTGAGCATACTGAACATGAGACACTTAACAAAAATCACCACCGCGGAAACAAACACTCTCGTTGCCCTTGCCCTCCTTTTGTCTGTGTGGGCGGTCCTTTCTCCCTGGATTTCCTTTACTATTGATGACCTCAGTAATTGGCTGTTATCTATGGCTGTGTCTAGTGGCCCGTATCGGCTTGCAGACAAGAATTTGTATGACCTACTCGAGAACATCTATCACACCTGGTGGAGCGTTGGCATACCGTTCTTTTATGTGCTAACCATCATTCAGCTTTTCGTCATTGTTCCGCTAGGTCTCTATTTACTGCAACTACTTTTTAAGCGCTACAAAAGTGGAGAAGCTAAACTCTGGCAACTTTTGCTTCCTGTGACGCTCGCTATATTGGTCGCAACGTTCACATTGTACACAGCATATTTGATATATCTTGACTGGAGATTGCCAGTGAATAGTGATGAGAGGGTGGATGTTGTAAATAGCCCCGATGTTTTTGAGGGAACTTCTACAACATAACACCACCGCCGTTTGACTTTTCCCC
>JBARNW010000019.1:0-4764 GCA_049641785.1 Minisyncoccia bacterium
CGACGACAGGTCTCCTGCTTTAATCATGTTCACAAGGTCAGAAAGTGTATGCCCTGTCACTCCGCCAACTGAATCAGAACCCTTCATCAAACCGACAAGGTCAGACGTAATATAGTTTTCTATTAGAGTAATCGATGGGCGGTCCACGCCAATAGCGATCACTGCATCCTCAAAAAGCCCACCGAGTACTTTGTCAGCAGTAAACACTTCCGCATTTTCTGGCTTCACTCCATACTCACGGACTAGGCGCGCGCGTTTCTCCCAAGGGAGCTCTGGCATCGTTGCAAGAAGCACATCTTTTGAGAATTCTGGGATTTCAGAAAGTTTTAGTTTTGGCAAATCAGGATCAGGAAAATATCGATAATCGTGCGCGCTCTCTTTTTTGCGCTGTGAAAATGTTTTCTGAGCACCCTCGTCCCATCCGCGGGTCTCCTGCACAATCTCACCTGGCCCGCCGTCCAAAATTTTTGTCATCCTCTCCACCTCGTACACTATAGCTCGCTCCACAGAGCGAAATGAGTTAAGATTTTTCACTTCTACTTTTGTGCCGAGTGTGTCTGTCTTTGATATTGAAATATTCGCCTCGACACGCATTTCTCCTTTTTCCATATTTGCGTCTGATACGCCAAGTGTACGAAGAAGGAGCTGAAGCTCGCGCGCAAACGCACCAGCTTCATCCGCAGAGTGGATCACCGGCTTGGTCACAAGCTCCATAAGTGGCACACCTGCGCGATTGTAATCCACGAGGCTTCCGTCGGAGCCCTCATGTGACGAGCTCGCTGTGTCTTCCTCCAAATGCACGCGCTCGATGGCGACGCCATTTAGTATGCCATTTGAAACTAGCGGATATTTGTACTGGCTAATCTGATACCCCTTTGGAATATCTGGATAAAAATAGTTTTTGCGGTCAAACTCAGTGAAGTCTGCGAGGTCACTTCCGAGCGCAGTACCCACACGAAGCACATGGTGCACAGCCTGCTTGTTGATCACGGGCAAAGTCCCTGGATGCGCCATACACACAGGGCAAATATTCACATTCGGCTCCGCATTAAATGGATCGTTCGCCGAATTGCAGAACATTTTTGTTTTAGTTTTCAGCTCAGCATGGACCTCCAAACCGACAGTTAGTTTATAGCTCATACGCGAGATTGTAACATAAAATCTAAACCGCTGCCCTCAAGAGTTTCAAAAGTTCATCCTGAAAATTTTTCATTACCGCATCGTCAAGAATCGAGATGGTAAAGATCTCTGAGTCGTGGCACTTTTTCTTCATCGCCATTTCTACTTCCGCTACTCGCTCGGGAGCTACCATGTCCGTCTTTGAAAGAATGATTATTTCATGCTTTGAAGCAAGGTCTTTATCAAATGCTTCGAGTTCCTTGCGCACGGTTTCATACACAGCAAGCGGGTCTTCGTTCTCAAGCGACACCAAATGCGCGAGCATTTTTGTTCGCTTTACATGGCGGAGGAATTTGTGTCCGAGCCCTTTCCCTTCAGATGCTCCTTCAATAAGCCCAGGAATATCTGCAATAATAAAACCATAACATTCTCCCAAATTTGGCTCAAGCGTTGTAAACGCATAATCAGCTGTCTTTGCGCTCGCGCGAGTGAGCGCATTGAGCAGGCTCGATTTCCCCGCATTTGGCAAACCAACGAGGCCAATGTCCGCAACAATTTGAAGCTCAACTTTAAAATCCCCCTCCTGCCCTTTCATACCTGGCACATGCTCCTTTGGTGTACGATTGGTTGAAGTTTTGAAATGCTCGTTACCAAAACCACCACGACCACCTTTGAGTACCAAAATCTGCTCCCCTTCATGAAGAAGTTGGTATTCATCCCCTGTATCAATATTTGTCACAATGGAACCAATCGGCAAATCCAAAATAAAATCATCTCCGTTGCGACCATGCATACTGTCATTGCCACCATCCTCTGCACGCTCGGCGGCATATTCTTTTTCGTGACGATACTTAATCAAAATATGCACATCTCGCACAGCGCGGATGTACACATCCCCACCCTTACCACCATCTCCACCAGAAGGACCGGCAAATTCTTTGCCTTTCTCGTGCTTCAAACGCATAACGCCGTTACCGCCGTTACCCGCCTTCATATGCATTGTCATTTCATCAATAAAAGCCATAGTAAAATTAGTTAAGGCCAACTATATCACAAAAATTCCCTAAAGTCCATTTTCGCCAAGCCCCGCCCTTGGCAAAGGCGGGGCTTGGCAGATTCTCGATATTACTCTGCATCCACGGCAAGCTGTGCGAGCTTTAGCGCACCTTCTTTTGATCCTGCGACAGCAATAAAAAGTTTGTTGTGACAAAAGAGCGCGTCAGCAACCCCAGAAGCTTCTGCAAGCTCGGCCCCAGTCTTTCCAGCCCATGCGCTTGGTAAATTTTTTCTATTTTTAAATGAATGCACGTCACTTCGCACCGTTTCGATTTTCCACTTGCCCATATTCCCACGATCTGGCTTTACCACATAAAGCGGTTCGGACTTGGTCCCGAGCGCCTCATACCAAGGATAGTGATCCTCCAAAACAATAATACGCTTATCTTCAGCTTTTACATATGCTTCTTCTGCATATTTTTTTCCTTCTTCCTCTGTTTTAGCGCGTACTATTTCGCGAGAAAGGATTTTTTCTGCGAAAGACACTGCTTCAAAAAATCCTTCGTCTTCTGTGCGCGCCTCGTTCCACCCAGGGCGAAAGGCGCTCACGACATCTTGAAGTATGTATGGGGTCACCTCCCCTCGAACACCAAATGTTTCAAACCCATTGTCTCCAGCATCAACAGGTTGAGCAAGTCTTTCATCAATAACACAGGCAACGTATTGCGAGCCTGATATTTTTTCTCCAAACTCCTTCCATACGAGACCAAAAGAAGAATACGGTGTTCCATTTTGGCGCACGCCGGCACCGCCAATCTGGTGATGGTCAAAACGTTTAGCATCTATATCATATACACCACCCACATCTACTACATAGTCCCCCGTTGCCCACACCTCTTCATCGCGACTACGAACGATTTCAACATTCCCATTGTTCAAGATAGACAAAACGGCGCAGGCAAAAACCTCGTCAGCATGAAAATTACCGCTGTGTGTTATTATCTTTTTCAAGTTTTTTGCGTTCGTATCGTTCATATTTATGAGTAATAAGTTTTTGAATCAAAATGAATCCTACCATGAATCCTACCGCTATCAAAACGAAACGTGACGCATTGTGTGTGATATTGACCGCAGCATACCCAAAAAAATATCCTATAGAAAAATATAGCGACACCCATAAAATCGATGCCAAAAACTCAGCTCTAAAAAAAAGATTGAAATGGACACGCATTACACCAGACATAATGACAGTTGCGCGGTTTGCGCCATAAATAAATTTTGAAAAGAATATTGACTTAAATGGTTTTTCGCGAAAACGCGGTAAAAAGAACACGACAGCCTTCTCTGCCCATCGGATCATTCTCTTTGATACTCCAGTGTCTTTTAATCTTGACCCAAGGTAGTACCACATTACATTACCCAAAACTACTCCGCAAAACGCTATCAATAAAGTGTCTCCAATATCAAAAGCATCTAGTGTTGCCAGCATTCCAGCAGCGATAAGAAACATTTCGCCCTCAAAAACCATAGCAAGAAAAAGGATCGTGTATCCCCAAAATCTGTGATTCTGCACAAGCTGGACAAATACGTCGATAGACTGCTCAAACATACCTAGTTATTGGAAAGCAGCTTATCCGAAATAAATGTAGTAACCGAAACAACAAGCGATCCAAGGAGCGCCGGGACAAATCCATCAACATGAAATCCTTCCATGAATGAACCGACCCACCAAAAGAGGCCTGCGTTTACCACAAATGAAAAGAGCCCAAGGGTAACGATTGTGATTGGAAAGGCGATTAGTAAAATTATCGGCCTTACCACAGCATTCAAAATGCCAAAAAATAATGCTACGAGAAGCGCAGTGCCAAACGATGTTGACCCTATTTCAATTCCAGGAATAAAAGAAGGTAGTGACAAAATCACCAAAGCAACAAGCACCCATGTAGCGAGAATCTTCATCATATTTTACACAACAATGTTTGGCGCTGTGCGACCTTCCAATGTTTCAATAATATTTGTTGCGACCATTTCCGCCATTTTTGTACGCGTTTCTTCTGTTGCGGAAGCAAGGTGAGGGTTTACTACGACATTTGGAAGCTCCAAGAGGTCAGCGTTTACTTTTGGCTCAAACTCAAACACGTCGAGCGCAGCGCCACGGATTACACCATTCTTTAGCGCCTGCGCGAGCGCCACCTCGTCCACCACAGGCCCGCGAGACGTGTTTACAAGAAGCGCGGTTTTCTTCATCAAAGAGAGGCGATCAGAATTTATCAAATGATGTGTTGTTGGAAGAAGTGGTACGTGAATACTTACCACATCTGCGTCTTTGAGCACGTCCTCGTGTGTCGCATAAAACTTTGCGCCACATAGTGCCTCAAGCGCTTCATTTTGCTTCACATCGCAATACACGACTTTCATGCCGAAACCACGATGCAAGATACCAGCAACCTCCGAGCCAATGCGTCCTGCACCTACAAGCCCAAGTGTTTTACCTTTTATATCTGTACCGAGGAGCAGCAATGGGTCCCATCCTACGAATTTCCCTTCTCTAATAAATCTATCCCCTTCAGCGATACGCGAAGCAAGAGTCAAAATAAGAGCAACGGTATGTTCTGCAACGGTCGACGTAAGCACCTCTGGCGTGTTTGT
>JBARNW010000021.1:0-12610 GCA_049641785.1 Minisyncoccia bacterium
CCCCAAGCCCAAATGAGGTTCACATACATCATTGCATTCCCGCCAAAGTCCGACGTAAAAAAATGCATTCCGAGAAGCCTATCCAGTGAGAGCATCCCGAGCGTAGCTGTAAGAATTGGAAAAGAAATAATAACGAGCGTCATAGAAGCAAGAACGGTCCACACAAAAACTGGCATTCTCATTAGTGTCATCCCTTTGCAACGCATCATAAGTATAGTTACAAAAAAGTTTATTCCGGAGATCAAGCTCCCTATCCCTGCAATCTGTAGCGCCCAAATATAATAGTCCACACCTACGCCAGGGCTATACACAATACCAGAGAGTGGCGGATACGCGAGCCACCCAGTCGCCGCAAACTGCCCCACTACAAGCGACAAATTTACCAACATCGCGCCAAAAACAGTGAGCCAAAGGCTCATCGAGTTGAGAAATGGAAAAGCAACATCTCTCGCTCCGATCTGAAGGGGCACCGCCAGGTTGATCAACCCAAACATGAGTGGCATCGCTACAAAAAAGATCATGATCACTCCATGCGCCGTGAATATTTGGTCGTAATGCTCTGGTGGCAAATACCCCACAGAATCACCGACTGACAGTATTTGCTGTAACCGCATCATTACGGCATCAGAAAAACCGCGGAGGAGCATCACAAAAGCCAAGATGATGTACATCACACCAATCTTTTTATGATCTACGGATGTGAGCCACTCTGTCCAAAGCCACTTCCAGCGTTTGAAATAAAACAGAAGTCCTATGATGCTTGAGCCAGCAATAGCCATAAAAATACCAGCGCCAACTGTGATTGGTTCATGGGGGAGAGCAGAGAGTGTGAGGTTTCCAAACATAATATTACATATTCATTTTCGTAATCATTACATTAGCTGGCGCTATGAATTTCATTATTATTTTATCATATAAACCTTGGTGAACGGATGAGTAATACGATATGTCATTATTTCTACTCTTTTCTGCCAGTTTGGTGTATTCATCGATACCAAGAGTATTTGGCGACACACGCACTGTTCGCACCCATTGGTCAAACTCGTCTTGCGAGCTCGCCCTCGCTATAAACTTCATTCCTGAAAATCCGAATCCACTATAGTTTGCGGAAACACCTGCATAGTCCCCTTTCTCGCTTGCCATCATGTGCAGAGGTGTGTCCATGCCAGCCATTGCGTATATTTGTCCTGCAAGCTGGGGGATCCAAAATGAATTCATCGGTGCGTCGCCAGTTATCCTAAAATTAATAGGAGTGTCGATTGGTAATTGCACAAAATTCACAGTAGCGATATTTTTATCCGGATAAATGAACAGCCATTTCCACTCAAGAGCTACGACCTCTATTGTAATTGGCTCAATACTTGAAGCAATCGGCTTGTATGGGTCGAGATCATGACTGCTTATCCATGTCATCCTTGCGATAATGGCAATAATAATTATGGGGATAGCCCACCAGACCACTTCTAGCACTATGCTTCTATGCCAGTCTGGGGAATACTTCGCTTTCGTATTGCCAGCCCTATATCTCCATGAGAAAACTGCGAGCATAATGAACACAGGAATAACCACAATGAGCATGAGTATCGTTGTGGTTATAATCAGGTTCATTTCCGCAAGGGCGATTATTCCCTTTGGGTTGAACACGCCAATATTGTGACTGGTTACGTAGACAGCTAGAAATGCAAAGAAACCAAGAGTTACCAGCCCAAAAACAACGCGCATAACTATTTTCATATAGTACTCATTTTAGCACAAAAACTACTGGATTACGGATTTATATGAAATAGAAACAGATAGCCTTTGCAATAGAAAAATAGTACAAGAACCGATCTCACTACTACCTCTTTGGAAGTATGCGAATGAGGGTTGAGTCTTTTAGAATGTGGTGATGGTAGAGAGCCGCGGCAACGTGCCCTACAATAAGAATAAGTAAGATTGTTGAAAAAAATTCGTGTGTCTCAGCAATACTGAATCCAATGGACGACCCTCTTTCAAGAAGTGCGGGGAGGCTAAAAAGATTTGCAAAGCCAACCTCTATCCCACGGATAGAGGCGGCCACCCAACCACTAAAGGTTAGCGCTATGATCATGAAGTACAATAAGTACTGCATCAAGACAGCAGCCTTTTCTTGAGTATTTGTCATCGGCTTAAATGTTGGTCGAAAAAAACGCATAAATAACAGGAGTGATATAGCAATAAATAGAAGTATACCAATAGAGATGTGCACACTCATCAATATGTCAGAGGTTACAGTATCGCGATGCTCTGGACTAAACCATGCACTCAAAAATTCAACAACTACAAGAAAAACAACTGACCAATGGAGAAACTTTGCAAATGGGTGGTACTCAGTATTGTTCATATGACTATTATACTACGAATTCAGAAATGTTCATCTACCCCAGCTCTAGGCGCACTAAGTCCAAACAGTAACACTTGTATGTTTATTAGCGACGTAGACGAACTAACAAGTTCGCGTCTTGGACGAAGAATAAAAGAAAGTAATCATTCTCATTTTCGAGCCGACACGTAAGTCAATTTGCTAATTGAGGAGCTAATATAGGTTAATACCGCGTGGTCTCTGCCACATGGGCCTGTATTCAATTTTATCAGACTTCTTGAGATTATGCGTCATACAAAGCAAGGAAAGTGTGTCAGGCACATTTTAAAACCTACCTGTTGTGCGAAAAAGGTACCTGGCCCCCTTTCAGGTCGTGTCCTCGCCGATGGCGAAGTAATTTTTGAAAATGGGAAATATTTGGTATAAATAAGCAGTAAACGCTAACACAATAAACATATGGAAGACGATGATGAAATAGTAGTGATAAAAGACAGCAACGGGAACACCCTGAACAAGGGCGATACGGTCATTGTTATCAAAGACTTAAAAGTGAAAGGCGGTTCATCGGTCGTCAAACGAGGGACCAAGGTCAAGAACATCACTCTTGAGAATGACGGCGAGCATATTATGGGCAGCGGCGATGGTGTCAAAGGGATCATGCTAAAAGCCTGCTTCCTAAAGAGGGCGTAGTTTGCTCAACAAAAAAACACTCTCATTATGAGAGTGTTTTTTTGTTGAGACAAAAGGCTCCTGACTCCTTTCCGCTTTCCGTTCTTTGCTTAGTTCACGTCTTGCGTCTCTAGGCGAGACACAGCGACGCGAATTTAAGCTTTTTTTGTAAAGGAACGCTTCGCTTGCAAAAAACTTAAATTCGGCTGCGAGACCTGGATTCGAACCAAGATAACCGCCTCCAGAGGGCGATGTCCTACCATTAGACGATCTCGCAATATTCACCAGAACATTGCTACCATACCGCAAAATCTATGTTTTTTCAAGCAATAACAAAAAAATGGCTTCTTCTACATAGGCGAGGCCTATGTATTTTTATACTTACAATTATGCGCCACTAGATAAATCCATCGTATCAAGAACATTCCATCCATCAGCTTTTAGTCCTCGTATAGCGCTGCTAATACTCTCTTGGTTGTTGCCATATACCTTGAAAGTCTGCTTGCTGCTGTTTACCACCACGACCATTTCAAAAGTTTCGTTGTTGAGCTTTTTAAGTTTTACACTTTTCCCTTTTGCCTTAACATTACCCTCGATAACACCAGGAGAAACCTCTACCCCCTCTTTTTTCAGAAGTTTCAAAATATCTTTGGACCCTTCGATAACCGTCGTGTGGGACCCTCTTTCGTTGATGTGCATTTTTTCCATAAAAATTTCTTACACTTTTTTTAGCACATACATATCCTGACTAAAGCCACCGACGCCGACAAATTCCACAGCTTTATCACCAGCGAGAATAAATTCATATGGACGACAGTTATTACACCCACCAGTTTTCGTAGCTATATCATATACTCCTTGCGGGCAGACAAAAGTTTTTTCTACACCATCCCTCTTTGCAATATCGCGAGCCTCCTTAACCTTCAAGGCAACACTGAGTACTTCCTGTCGCGCAATATCCATATCTGGTAATTCTTTCTCTATCATTTTATCGCTTTCCAAATACCAATAGCTTGCTTTTGTCACTTTGCGTTTTTTATGAAGCGCATCGCAAAGCAGTAGATAAATGGGAAGTTGGAGCGACCCGTCCTTCTCCTCATTCTTTCCTGTTTTGAAATCTATAATATGAAGCGAGTCCGTCTCTGGCAAATACTCGATCCAATCCACAAGCCCATTCAAAATAATGTTGTGTTCTTCGCTTAAATAAAAGTTGCACGGCATTTTGTCTTGTGGAAGCTTGATGCATTTGTTCACAAGAAAACGCGGATCGCTAGTCACTTTTTCAAGCATCACTTTTCCGCGAATTTTAAATTCTGCTTCCTCATCCTCACCAGAAAAGCCGCCTTTCTTTCCAGAAACTTTTTTCCATTCTGCTTCATAAAGCGCGAGGAGGTCTCTGTCCATACGCGTGTCTGCCGGAAAATCCGCTAGCCCTTCTAGAACCTCATGCACTGCGATACCGAGTGACATATGCGGACTCACAATAGAAACTTTGTGCCCAGTGCGTGGGTCCTTGTACATGTTGTGCAGGTAATACGAACGAGGGCACTTAATAAAGTCCCCCATTGAAGAATGCGACACCCACACAGCTGTATATTTGTCAGGCATAATTATTATTTTTGGAATACTATGGGAATCTCCAGCGCATCATCGTGCTCTGGAAGTCCTGATGGATTATCTTTCCTGAGGATTAGCGCGCCTATTGGGCTATATACATCCTTATCCACAGTAAAACTAAGCGTCGCCTCAAACGGCACAAAATCTGTAGTCATCCAATCACTTTTCGCCTGCGCTATTCCTTGCGTAATAATGAGCCCGTCCCAATTAACAAGAGATACTGGGAAACTCGCTTCAAAGAACCAGTTGCCGCGCGCCTGTCCTGTTATAATGAGCGGGCTCTGTATAATTTGATTTGGGCGAGGGCTATCGAGGTGGATGAGATCTGCCTTACCCAACTCGTTACCAATGTTTTCGGTAAATATTTTTCCGTCATATCGACACTGACGCGGGTAGCTTTCCATAATAGGGCTTCCAGTTGCGTAACACTCGGCAAAATTTGTTACAACTACTAATTTTTCTTTCCCAGTGAGCCTCCATGATGCAATAAAATTGATGGCTATAATTATTGTGGCAACTATAATAAGTATCTTTTTCATGATCTTTATTTTTTTATAGGCATCCCCACGTGGACTATTTCACTTTTTTATTACGAATAATGGCCGCCTTTATAAATGCAGAAAAAAGTTTATGTGGCGCGAGAGGGCGCGCCTCAAACTCTGGGTGAAACTGTGCTCCAATGAAAAATGGGTGCACACTCGTAGGTAGCTCGGCTATTTCCATAAGCCTACCATCTGGTGATCTGCCTGAGAATACGAGTCCATTTGACTCAAGAGCTTCCACATATTCTGGATTTACTTCAAAACGATGTCTGTGTCGCTCTATGACAACATCTTTACCATATGCTTTCTGCGCGATGCTCCCTTTTTTAAGCCTTGCTTCATAGGCTCCTAGTCGCATACTCCCACCAAGATTACCACTTTCAATATTTTCTTTTTGACCCTCCATAATATCAATGACAAGATGCTTTGATTTTGGGTCAATCTCGCGTGATGTTGCGTCATTGAAACCAAGAACGTTTCTCGCATACTCAATGACAGCTAGCTGCATACCGTAGCAAATGCCGAAGTACGGAATTTTGTGCTCTCGCGCAAAACGAATAACATTAAGCTTCCCTTCCACACCTCGCGATCCAAAGCCTCCTGGAACAAGGATGCCGTCGAAGCCAATAAGCTCCGCGAGGGGCGGGTTCTTGCCTTCAAAGGTATTTGCGCTAAGCCATACAATCTTCGCTTTTTTCCCTTGATGGATAGCTGAGTATTTGAGTGCTTCGATAACCGATAAATATGAGTCTGAGAGAATATAATCGCCCGTATCAAAATATTTTCCCACAATAGCAATGCGCACCTCGTCTTTTACCTTGTTTGCCTTTCGCGCAAATGCTTCCCATTCTTTCCATATAGCTGTCGCGCCACGCGATTTTAAATGTAGTCGCTTCAATATCTTTTCGCCAAGCTTGTCCTTTTCAAAGTTCACTGGAACATCATATATACTATCTACATCAGGAGCAGATATCACGCTTTCAGGAAGAACGTTACAAAAGAGCGCGATTTTTTCCTTGCGCTTATTATCGAGAGCAACGTCGCTACGCGCGATAATAAAGTCAGGTTGGATCCCAGCGCTATTGAGAGCGCGCACGGCATGCTGCGTAGGCTTTGTTTTCATCTCCCCCACCTTTGACGGAGTAGGCAAATAACTCACAATGGCGAAAAGTACATCATCTGGGTTTTTGATTTTAAGCATTCGAGCCGTTTCGAGAAAAAGAATGTTCTCGTACTCGCCCACCGTGCCGCCAACCTCTATGACCACTATCTCGGCGTTTGCCTTGTCTACCGCATTATTTATGCGATCGATTACCTCATATGGAATATGTGGCACCACCTGTACGCACTTGCCTTTGTATGCGAGTGCGCGCTCTTTTTCAATGACTGAGAGGTACACACGCCCAGTCGTCATGTAGTTATCACGCGAGAGAGAGGTATCAAGAAAGCGCTCATAATTGCCCATGTCCTGATCCGTCTCGTCACCGTCTTTGAGCACAAACACTTCGCCGTGTTCAGTCGGATTCATCGTGCCAGCGTCCACGTTCACATACGGATCAATCTTCATTGCCGTTACCCTATACCCATGAGACTGCAATATCTTGCCAATAGAGGAAGTTGTTATCCCTTTGCCGACTCCAGAAATCACGCCTCCTACCACAAAAATATACTTGCGTGTTTTCTTTTTCATAAGTGGACGTTATTTTGATGTTAAATATTTTCGAACCGCGAGATAGCTGGAAACTGCGCCAAGCGCTACTCCAGAAAGAATTATAATAACGAATATTTGCACAAAGTTTGCAACAAAGTAGTGTAGCAGGTCGACACCGCCATAAAATACCTGTGTCGTATTTTTGAGCCAGTAAGTGACAGGATAAAATAAAATGAGTGTCAAAAATGCAGCAACGAGTCCATACAAGATTCCCTCAACCACAAATGGCCCGCGCACGTATTCATTACTACCCCCTACAAGACGCATCACTCCTATTTCATCACGAGCGATAAAGATAGCGAGACGAATAGTGTTAAATGTAATTAGTATAGAAATACCAATCATTACAGCCGTAATGATACCACCAAGCTTTTTCACCCCGATAATAATTTTTGAAAGACGGTCAATAGCAACCTTGTTGTCATTGTAGTTTACCTTGCTCACGATCGAAAGTGTGCTCCCTGTCGACAACTCGGATTTGTTTGAAAGAAAATTTGAAATACCTTCGTATTGTGATGGTTCCTTTGCTTTTATAGTAAGTGTTGCAGGCAATGGGTTGTCTCCTATTTCATCGAGGGCCTGGATAATGCGGTGGTCGTTTTCGTGACGCACTCGAAAATTCTCGAGAGCTTGCTCTCGTGAAATATATGAAACTGATTTAACTTCTGGAAGAATTTCAATTTTTTCTTTTAGACTCAAGATTGCTGACTCGGTGGCTTTTTCGTCTACATAAATATTAATATCAATCTTGTCCTGAAGATCTTTTAGCGCAGTGCCTAGGAAGGCTGTGATGAGAAGCGTTGAGGCAATCATAAAAAGAGCAACTATCATCACAAAAACAGCAGAAAGCGAGACACTGCCGTTTCGCCAAAAACTTATGAATCCTGCCTTTATAATTCGTTTGATAGTTGTCCAAAACATAATGTTATTTCTATTGTATCACGTGTCACACTAATTCCTAAAGCGCGTATTTTCCAGTTGAATCGTCTCGAATGATCCTCCCATGGTCCATTGTAATAACACGCTTCCCAAGTGCCTCTACCACACCCTTATTATGGGTGGTCAGAATAACCGTCGTGCCCATATCATTGATTTTCTTTAAAACCTGGACAATCTCGTATGTGTTGATTGGATCAAGATTCCCTGTTGGTTCGTCGGCAATAATCAAGTCTGGCTGATTCACAATAGCGCGCGCAATAGCGACACGTTGCAACTCCCCACCAGAAAGCTGTCGTGGGAAGTTCCACATTTTTTTTGTAAGGTCGACGAGCTCAAGGACGTGTGGAACATCTGATGCGATTTCCTCGTCTGACTTACCTGCGACCTCCATTGCAAATGCAACATTTTCATACGCGGTCTTGTTGGGAAGGAGGCGAAAATCCTGGAAAATAACACCGATACGACGACGAAGCTCTGGCATATCTTTTGCCTTAATTTTTTTAATATTAACAGAGTCAAAGGACACACTCCCAGACGTTGGATTGTCTTCGCCCAAAAGAAGCTTCACGAGAGTCGTCTTGCCGGCACCTGAATGCCCAACAATTGAAACAAACTCTCCCTGTTTTATTGAAAGTGTTACACCATTTAGTGCTACCGTTCCGTCTTGATAGGATTTTGAAACATTATCAAAGTAAATCATCAGCCAAGTATATTATAAATCACGTTCTGCTTCAATGAACTCCATTATCTCACCATCTTCTAGCACAGCATCGACATTTGATGTCTCCACATTTGTGCGGTGATCCTTAACCATTTTGTATGGATGAATAACGTACGAACGAATCTGGTTTCCCCATTCTATTTCTGTGGTTTTACTGATATACATACCGCTCTCAGTTGCCTTTCTTTCATCGTCCTGTTTTTTAAAGAGTTTTCCTTTTAATACCTGAATTGCTTTTTCACGATTTTGCTCCTGCGAACGCTCGGTTTCCACATGCACCGCAATCCCTGTTGGAATATGCACCACGCGCACTGCAGTCTCGCGCTTGTTCACATTTTGCCCCCCAGGACCCGACGAACGGCTAAACTCGATTTTGATGTCATCAGCAGGAATAACAACTTCATCATTCCCCCCGTCTTTAAAATCCGGGATAACTTCTACCATTGAAAATGAGGTGTGCCGAAGCTTCTTTGCATTGAAGGGTGAAATACGAACAAGGCGATGAACACCTGATTCATTCTTGAGCATTCCGTACGCATTTTTGCCATGGATTTCGAGAGTGATGTTGCGATACCCCCCATGGTCATTTTTGTTCTCATGAAGAAGCTTCACTTCGAGGTTTTGCTTTTCAAAAAACTTCAGATACATGCGGAGAAGCATCCCGGAAAAATCCTCTGAGTCATCTCCGCCTGCGCCGGAAAAAATAGTCATCACAGCATTACCACGGTCATATTTGCCGACACCGGCAATTTTTTCTTTAAGCTCTGCAATTTCCTTTATAACAGTCTGCGCCTTAGTCTTGTCCGTCCAAAAATCAACATCGGACATGCTCGCCTCAAGTTCACTTATTTTTGCATGCATTTCTTCTTTTGTTGAAACCATTAAGCTAAGTATATCATTCTATGGTTATCGTTGACAAACGATGTAATTATTGCTATAATTAATTTAGTAAAAAAATTAGATTTGCCTACTTTTAGGTTAGCCCGATTTAATCAATGTTTTTTAAAAAGAAAGTGGAGGTTTATTTTGAACCAAAAAAACCAACGGATTAACCAAAGCGATGGTGTTGCCCTAGGAATCGTGTTGAGTGTGCAAACAGGAAAAATCATTCTTGTTAAAAACGTTCTGCACAAGGATCCTAAATGGAGGATTCCTGGAGGGACGATAAAAACCGAAAATAACGAAACGCCAATGAATGCATTCGTGCGTGAGGTTGGCGAGGAAACTGGAGTGCAGCTTGAACAAAATTCTGTTTTGTTTTTAATTAAGGTGCTGTCGAGAAATAAAAACCCTCATTACTATCATGTTTTCGGCGGGTTTGTAAACGACTTTTCTGACTTAAATATTGGGCCTACAAAAGAGGAGGACAGTGATGCCGTTTTAATCGCACAGGAATTTACGATAGAGGAAGCGACACCTAAGATCATGCTTCACCCTCACTTTGTAATGCTCAGAGAGGGCCTCAAAAAAATTCATTCATTGTGACCAAAGCAAGAACGAGGCAGAATTTTGCCTCGTTCTTTTTCTTTGAGCTGCCTCGCGGACTAATCAGCAGATTCGCCCTTAGAGCTCGAACTGCTGATTTATAAAAACACTCCTTATCTTGGAGCCACCTCGCAGAATCGAACTGCGGACCTTTTCGTTACGAGTGAAATGCTCTGCCAACTGAGCTAAGGTGGCGTTTCATACAAATAATTACACTAAGGTGAAACAGGGATCTATGACCTCATCCCTTGTAAACCATTCCGCTTTTGCGGGAGCCGATGTCCGGGATTGAACCGGAGACCTCGTCCTTACCAATAATGGTATAGGGGTCTTATCCTAGGATTACCTATATAACAAAGGCTATAATCTCTATTTGGGTCGTTAAATACATGCCGTTGCTTGACCTGTTCTCATCGCTCCAGAAGTCAAAATTGAGGCCCCAAAAATGAGGCCACCTGCAACCTATATTATTTAACTGATAATGTCTCTCGACAGGGCTCATGCTATCAAATTTATATGAAGTTATCAATGTTCAGCATATTCACGTCATTCCTCAAATCGTCAACGGTTAAAGACCGTACGTATCGTTCTGTCATTCGCAGATCAGAGTGACCCATAAGTTTTTGCATGTTTACCGCATTCACGTTTCTCTTTGCAAGCTCGCATGCAAAAGAATGCCTAAATTGATGTAGGTGAAACCTTACGCCCGACAAATCATTAAGCCTCTTTACCCAGTGCTTCAAACCATGAACACTTAGCCCCCTATCTTCATTGCCCGACACCAGTAAATACGGTGTCTTAAATCGTCGTTTATTACGCTCCAGTATGTACTCCTGCAGGTGCATCATCAGAGGCGGATTTATAGGCATAACTCTCGTTCTTTTAGACTTTGAAGTCTCCGCACGTATTGTTAATGTACGCTTTTCAATATCTACATCTCGAACCTCAAGCGAGATTAGCTCACTTCTTCTTAACCCACAAAATAGAAGAATGTTGAGCATCAGCATGTCACGTTTTAACAAAAGAGAGTTTGAAGAATGCAGAGTAATTGCTGTAATTATTTTGCGCATACCATCCTTCTCGACTGCCTTCTTGTCATCATAAACAGGTGCTGCAGTTTTGATCATGGATAGTGGATTCACTTCCATGTACCCCCTCAAACGCAACCATTCAAAGAACGAATTCAACTTGCTCCAGTACGTCCTAATCGTCGACGCCTTCACTCCAACCTTTTCTGTGTCTTTGCCAACAGTTCGTTTTCTAGTCTGAACAACTTTAAAAAACTCATTCATGGCTGTTGTAGTCAAAGCCTGAGTGTTTTTAACGTGTGGCGTAAGCAAAGAAAACGTGCGGAAGACTGCTTTATACCCACGAATAGTCTCCGGCCTCAACCCCATTGTATACTGACACTCGCTTACATACTCCGCAAAGAGTTCTTTGAGGTTAGTTTGCTTAATCGTTTTCGCCATAGTAGTTGCTCTTAACTTTCTTTACAGGAAGCTCGACGAGTTCTTCTTTGTGTAATTCCTCCACTTTCTTTTTTGCGTTCTTCCTGGGTGCCTTTACCCCCTCCAAACTGTGCTCCTCAGTACCAACATCCTGCGTGTGCTCCATGAGGTGATCAATGAGCGACTCACGATCTCCGTTTACGTAGTCACCTTTTGGCATCAACTCTGTGAAGTTTCTGCTTACTGTGTCTCTGGTATACCCCCTCCATTTAACAGCTCCGACTAAACTAATATATGCACCGTGCCCAACATTTTTCTTCTGCAATGCATTGAATAATACTTTTATGCTTTTCATATTACTCAGCGAGTTCATTTCCTCTAATAACTTCTGCAAAAATTTCAAGACCTCCATCTTCTGGATTAATGCCCTCATCCCACTCCACATCAAAAAGACCAACGTGCTTGCCATGTAGAAAAACGGACATGAGACCCACATGAGCTTCTGCTTCCTTGGCTATGCTTAGGTGCATATGTAGTCCCTCCATAAATGCACTCAAACACAACGAAATGTCCATAATGGCAGCGTCGTCCGAGTCTTTCATCTTGATGTCGTCTAACTTTTTTACTTTTACTTTTTTATTCTTCTTCTTATCTTTAATTTTTACTGATTTCATATTTTATTTGTATGTTGTTATTTGTTAATATGTTGCGCTTCCCCCCAAAAGAAAAACGCACGAGCAGTATGTGCTTGTGCGTTCATTGAATATTCTTTTTTCAGTTCAGTTTCAGTTCAGTTTTTATGAATCTTTATCCGTGTCGAGAATATACCCCTCTTTTTTATGATTAAAAATTACCTTCCTACGAAAACGTTTCTTCAATAAAGTATGAAGTTCACTAACATATTTACTTATATTCTTTTTGTTCCTTAATTTCCTTTTATCTGCGGCAACTATCTGTTCCGTAATTGAATAATATTCAACAATTTTTTTGTGGTTAGACATGAGAAGATAGCACAGCATGTTTAGCTGCGATCTCATTTCAAGTGGTGCCCCATTAAAATAAACACTGCCACCTCTATATACCAATGGACCAACAGTAATATCATCAAGCGACCCAGCATCACCAGAAGTCATGTTT
>JBARNW010000134.1:0-2402 GCA_049641785.1 Minisyncoccia bacterium
GGAAAACCTGGATGCACTAGAGCTCATCAAGAAGATTGGAAGAGAAACAAAAAGCAAAAATGTTATTTTTTATTTTGACCCGCCATATTTCCTGAAAGGACAGTCTTTGTACATGAACGCATACGGGCATGATGACCACGAGGCTGTTAGCTTTGCCATAAAGGGGATAAAGAATGCAAAGTGGGTTGTGTCATACGATAATGTCCCTCAAATCCAAACTTTATATAAAGGAATAAGGAAAATAAATTATTCTTTTGTGCATGTTGCGTATGAGCCGAGAGAGGGAAAAGAGGTGTTGTTTTTCAGTAATGGACTTCTTGTGCCTACTATTAAAAACCCAACGAAGATAAACGCATGAAATTCAAATTTACTAAAAACCTAGAGCACCAGACGGATGCGATTAATGCGATCGTTGATATTTTTGATACTGGTAAAAATTTGATGAAGGCGGATAGTTCTTTTTTCCTCAATAGTGCATCAAAAATCGTTGCAAATGAGCTAGAGATAGACCCGAAAACCATATTGGAAAATTTGCAGACGGTACAGCGACAAAATAAAATAGATACGGTTACCGAGACGACAGACGGTATTGCGTCAATGGATTTTTCCATAGAGATGGAAACGGGAACGGGTAAGACCTATGTTTACTTGCGCACAATCCTTGATCTCAATAAAAAATACGGGCTCAAGAAATTTATTATCCTTGTACCAAGTGTGGCTATTCGTGAAGGAGTACTCAAAACTATAGAGCAGACAAAGGAGCATTTCCGTGGACTGTACAATGTCGGCTTCAATTCTTTTGCGTATGACTCAAGCAAGTTGGCACAGGTGCGGGAATTTACTCAGAGCTTGGACTTGCAGATTATGATTATGACAATTCAGTCATTCAACAGCGGGACTACAGTGATGAAGCAGGTACCTGATCGTTTTTATGGAGACCGCCCTATTGATATTGTTGCTGAAACTCACCCAGTGATTATTATGGACGAACCGCAGAACATGGAGAGTGAGCTTTCTAGGTCTGCCATCGATGAGCTGAAGCCACTGCTTAAGCTTCGCTATAGTGCTACACATAAACATATTCACAACTTGGCATATCGCCTAGGTCCAATAGATGCATATCGAAATGGTTTGGTGAAAAAGGTGGAAGTATACGGGACAGAAACAAGTATCGCAGGAGATTTTGTTTTTAAGGTCGTAGAGATAACGACGAAAAAAGGAGAATCACCAAAGGCAAAAGTAGTACTGGAAGCGAAGAATGCAGACGGTACTTATGTAAAGAAAGATGTCGCTATTAAGGCGGGGGATGATCTGGAGCAGAAATCAAAAAAGAATCCTAAGTACAAAGACCTGTATGTGGCTGAAATAGATGCACGAGATAATACCGTGGAGCTTTCAAATGGTCAGATATACAAGGTGGTTCTCGATACATTGGAAAACAAGGAAGCTATTTTCCGTACGCAAATAAGAGAAACAATCAGAGTGCACATAAAGAAGCAAGAGGAGCTTGGCGACCAAATAAAGGTCCTGTCCCTCTTTTTTATTGATGAAGTGAAAAATTATCGAGGAGAGGATCCGCTCATTAAGCGTATTTTTAACGAAGAATTTGAGGCACAGAAATCTCGTTCGCAGCTGCTGAAAGATAGTGACGTAGAGGCTGTTCAGGCTGGATATTTTTCACAAGACAGAGAAAAAGAAGGGTATAAATCTCAAGAAGTAAGTACTGCAGGAAAAAGGGAAAAGCTCACCTATGATTTGATCATGAAGAACAAGGAGCAGTTACTTTCTTTCAGTGAGCCGGTTTCTTTTATCTTTTCACACTCGGCTCTGAAGGAAGGGTGGGACAACCCGAACATTTTTCAGATATGTACACTTATCGAGACTACCGATGACTTTACCAAGCGACAAAAGATTGGGCGAGGGCTTCGTTTGCCAGTGGATATAAACGGAGACAGGGTCCATGATTCAAAAGTAAACGTGCTGACGGTAATAGCAAATGAAAGCTATGAAGATTTTGCCAAAGGGCTGCAGGAGGAGTATTCGCAAGCAGGATATGTCGGCACTCATAAGCCAGTAAATGCTCGCGGTCGTGTGCCGGTGAAATTTAAAAAAGTTTTTGCGACTGATAATGAAGATTTCAAGACCTTGTGGGATAAAATTAAACAGAAGACGGTATTTAATATTAAAATTGACAAGGAGCAGCTTGTAGAAAAGGCGGTCGCTAAGATTGATGAGGAAATATCATTTGGCAGAATTGCTGTTGTTGTAAATAAAGCACAGATAGCCATTGAGGCAGATGGGAGAGTAAAAACCATCTACCAAAATAAAACAGTGGGAGAATCAGTAGAAACTGACGTGCACATCAGCAATTTCGTTGAGAGAATTGCAAGAGAAACCGGGCT
>JBARNW010000027.1:0-6665 GCA_049641785.1 Minisyncoccia bacterium
GTCCCTTTTTTGCATCACCTCCAGTCATAATGCCTTTTGGGGTTGACATAATCATCAAGCCAAAACCATTTTTAATAGGCTTGATCTCCTCTGCTTTCAAATAATAACGACGTGAGGGCTTTGACATACGCGCAACGTCAGCAACGCGAGGCTTCTTTCCCTCGTATGCAATACCTACCTCTAACGTCTTCTGAACTTTCTTACCCTTTTTTGCATAGGAAGTAAGGTATCCCTCAGCAAAAAGAACTTTTGCGATTGCCTCTTTTAGGTTAGAAAAAGGCATCTCGACAATATCCTTGCCGGCGTTACCTCCGTTCTTAATGCGTATAAGCATGTCTGCGATTGGGTCGTGCATAATAGTATAGGATTACCAAGAAGACTTCTTAACTCCAGGGATCTTGCCATCATTAGCAAGCTCACGGAAGCAAATACGGCAAAGATCGAAATCTCGCATATAGCCACGACGACGACTGCAGTTGAAACAGCGACGTACTGTACGTGAGCTAAATTTTGGCACCTTTGCGGCGCGTGCGGTTACTGATGTTTTTGCCATAATTAAAATATGGGGTTTCTGCCAATATCGCGTGTTGATTCTTTTTAAAACGAAACTTCGCTTTAAAAAGGAGGAACACGGATTGCTCAAAAACCCGTATGAGCATCCTAGCATATGAGGAAATAATGTCAACCATTATTGAGGGTTTTAAACAAAAAAGGCACTCGGGAGTGCCTTTTAGATGGTGAATCAAATTCAAGTGATGCGGAGGTGCCCGCAGAACACTGGATGTTTGCGAATTTCAGCGTGAAACCGCGTAGCCCCGCGCCGAAACATTGATGAGAGGGTTTCTGAGCGGGTATGGTTTTTGTGCCCCGACAAGACATCAGAAGGTGGCGTACTGCCGGTTTTCAAAAAATCAATGACGCCCGATGGCATAGCGTAATGAACACGACCAATCTGCTCGTGCCCGACTTGATGAATTTGCCGAACTTCTTTTTTATGCATGACTTTCTCCCTGTAAAGAACATACCACCGCACATGCGATAGTACTGCCAATTATTACACAAACAGATGCTCAAAGCAATCTTTTTCATGCGACAAAAAAGGCGGCCATTAAGGTCGCCTCTCGAGGTAAAATTGTTTTATTGTTATGTTTCAGCAAATGTTTTGCTATGGATGCATACAGCCAACACCGCCATCTGCTGCAAAAAACGCATGGCCGCCAACGCGACGGCCAGAACTGTTTTCATTGTCCATATTGCATCCGTACAGACAAACGGGCGCGCCATTGAAAGCGAGGACATCTGGACAGCCATGATTTTCCAAATGATCTGTATCGAGGACTGCGTCATCCCCTAATGTACGAATAGCTATTGAATGCATCAATTTCTCCCCTAAACTAAAAGAACTCTTGAATACACACAATGCGTATTCAATTGCATAAATTATGCCACTTTTGTGTAAAAATGCAAGGGAAAAGGCCTGATTTAGATATTATCTAAATCAGGCCTTTTCAACATAAAACGCGTCATTTCAGATGCAATACGAGGAGCAAGTTATGTTGTTCGTGGGAGCCATACCGAGAGTATGGTGACGAGACAACATAACGAAGCGACAAAGTAATGCGCTGAAATTACACGTTTTACTACTTCTTGAACGGTACGCCCAATATATCGAAAAAGCTGGTTGCTTCTTTTTTATTCTTTGCAGTTGTCACGATAGTAACAGCCAAACCAAAGAGATCCTTTACGTCCTCGTCTGAAACTTCAGGGAAGATTGTTTGCTCTTTTACTCCAAGTGTAAGGTTCCCCATTTCATCAATACTCTTTCTGTCGTAACCACGGAAGTCACGAGTACGAGGGATGGCAACATTAAAAAATTTATCAAGAAAACCTGCCATGCGAGCGCCACGGAGAGTCACGGCAACTCCGATCTTGTCTCCCTCACGAAGCTTGAAGGCAGCGATAGATTTCTTTGCAGCGCGAAGTGACGGCTTCTGCCCCGTGATCTTTGCAATGCGACCCATCACCATGTCGTTGCGATTCTTGTCCTTTGAGCGTCCTGTTGTTGCAGACACAACAACTTTCACAAGGCGAGGAGCTGCAAGTTTGGCCTTGTATCCAAACTCTCCCTTCATCGTATCGAAGGCGCTTGCTTGTCTTTCTTTAACTGTTTTAAATGCAGATTTCATAGTTTTAATATTAAAAATTACTTAAGCTCGCTGCCGCTTTTCTTGGTAACGCGAACATTCTTGCCGTCAATTTTTTTCGAACCAACGCGTGTGCGTGCTCCTGTCTTTGGGTCTACGACCATGACGTTTGAAGCATTGATAGGCATTGCCTTCTCAATGATCTGGCCACTCTTTCCTCTCTCGCGAGACTTCTCGTGGAGCTTTGAAATATTTGCGCCCTCTACAACAACGCGATTAGCAGTAGGAAGTACCTCAAGGATCTTTCCTTTCTTTCCCTTGTCTTTTCCAGTGATTACAATCACGTTGTCTCCTTTTTTGAGTTTCATAGTGGTGGTGGAGTTAATAATATTGATTAAAGCACTTCTGGCGCGAGTGAACCGATCTTGTTGTAGCCAATCTCTGTGATTTCACGTGGGATTGGACCAAAAATACGACCGGCCTTTGCCTCCTTCTTTACCTTGTCAACAATGATAACGGCGTTGTCGTCAAAACGAATGTATGAACCATCTTTGCGACGGTATGCGTTGCGAGTGCGAACAACGAGAGCAGTGAGAACATCCTTTTTCTTTACTGACTTGCGTGGCTCTGCAACCTGTACCGAAAGCACAACAAGGTCACCGATCATAGCATAACGCTTTTTCGAGCTTCCTAGCACCTTGAATACGCGCCCGATTTTGCCTCCGGTATTGTCCGTTATCTTTACGATTGTTTGTGGTTGAATCATGGTAAATTTTGTTATCTATATACTACTCTTTGTGCATGTTACGCAGATTGCTTTCCGATAACCTTGAAAGATTTATCCTTCGAGATCGGGCGACATTCCTCAATAACTACCTTGTCCCCTGTCTTGAATGCCCCTTCTTCATCGTGAGCTTTGTACTTCTTTGATATGTTCATGAACTTACCATACTTTGGATGCTTTACAAAACGGTTTACTAGAACAGTCACTGTTTTCATCATCTTGTCTGACACAACAACACCTTGAAGCTTCCTTCGAGTTACGTTGCCTGCTGTGCTAATTTTTTTGTTGGTTTTTTCAATCATGATAGTGTTTATGCTTTTGCTAATTCGTCATTGCTACGAATTTTTTGCTCAGTTAGAATGCGGGCAATTTCTCTGCGCGCAAGAAGTGGCGCCTTTACATTCTTCTTTGCGCTTCCTGCAATATCAAAACGAAATGCTCGAAGTTCCTCTCTCTTTTCATTGAGAAGTTTTACTAAATCAGTAGCGCTTTTTTTCTTGATTTCTTTCATAGTGATAATAGATATTATGCTGTTTCTACACGGCGCACGATGCGTGTCTTTAGTGGGAGCTTTGCTCCAGCCTTGCGAAGAGCCTTTATGGCTGTAGCCTCGTCAACTCCATCAACCTCGAAAAGCATGCGCCCTGGGCGTACTTCAAACACATACCCCTGAGGATCACCTTTACCTTTACCCATACCCACTTGTGCAGCCTTTGCTGTATATGGTCTATCTGGAAAAATACGGATCCACATCTTGCCAACTTTTGTAATTGTGCGAACGATTACTTTTCGAGACGCTTCAATCTGGTTTGATTTTACACGCGCAGGAGTCTCCGCTTTAAGTCCAAATGAACCGAACGCAAGTGTGATGCCACGTGTTTCAGGCATAGCAAGCTTCGCCTCGCTCTTGCGGGCATTTTGCCATTTTCTAAATTTTACTTTCTTTGGGAATAACATGATAGTGTATTAAAAATTTGCATTGGGAAAAGTCTGCGACTCAGACACAACAAGTTTCTTCTTGCTATCTGCAAAAATCTGACCCTTGTATATCCAAACCTTAACGCCAATAGCTCCGTATGGAAGACGCGCGGTGTTCTTTGCAAAATCAATATCTGCGCGGAATGTCTGCAAAGGAATGCCTCCACGACGAATCTGCTCGTAGCGTGCCATTTCTGCGCCACCCAAACGACCAGATATTGCGATGCGCGCGCCCTTTACGTCGCGGTTTGCCATAACCTTTTCAATAGTCTGCTTCAAAACCATACGGAAAGGAAGACGTTTCTCAAGACCTTCGCAAACCATCTCTGCAACAACACCGGCATTCGACTCTGGAGAACGAACCTCCTCAATATCAAGCTTGAAGTCCTTTGGGATATCGAGCTTTAGGCGGGTTGCCTCTTTCAAAATGTCGTTCTTGAGTTTCACTGAGCCCTCTCCTGCGCGACCGATTACCATACCAGGGCGGGCAGTCTTTATTAGGATGCGAAATGTTTTTGCATTGCGCTCGATCTCGACTCCAGCAATGTGGCTCCCACGAAGACGCTTGTCTAGAAACTTTCGAATAAGCACATCACCTTTTAGGAATTTCTTGAAATCGTCTTTTGCGCCAAACCAACGTGACTTCCAGTCGCGAATAATTCCTAAACGATGAGCATATGGGTGTACGATGTGTGTCATGTTATTTTGTTTTCTTTGTTGTAGCCTTTACTGACTTAGCTTTTGGCTTGGCCGCATCTTTTACCTTAGCTAGTGCGGTCTTTTTGGAAACCTTTTTCGCTACGACCTCCTCTAATTTTGCTATTTTTTTCGAAGGAGCTACATCTGTGCTAGCAATAAGCTCAATCATAATGTGGCTTGTGTGCTTGTGAATAGGGTGTGCCGTGCCGTGTGACTTTGGCATTGAACGCTTGAGGATTGTCCCCTGGTCAACACGTACCTCCTTTACAAAAAGGTTTACAAGATCGATCCCGTCATTTTCTTTTGCATTTGCAACTGCTGACATTAAAAGCTTCTTCATTGGACCTGACGCGCGCTTTGGAAGCACGTCGAGCTCAACTAAAGCACGGGGAACAGTCTTTCCCTTGATGAGATTTGCTACAAGGCGAACCTTGCGTGGTGCTTGACGATAGCTTCTAAGAATTGCTTTCATGATTTAAATTATTTTTTCTTAGCGGGAGTTTCAGATTTAGCGGCTTTTGCAGCAGTAATTTCTGCTTCCTTCTTCTTTTGCTCAAGCTCCTTCTGCATCTTACCTCCGTGTCGTACAAATTTCTTTGTAGGAGAAAACTCTCCGAGTCTGTGGCCAACCATATCTTCAGTTACACGAACCTCAATATGAGCCTTACCATTGTACACGCCAAAAAGGAAACCAACCATTTCAGGGGAGATTTGACTTGAGCGAGCCCATGTCTTTATCATTTCTGCTGTGGAAGCACTCTTGCCAACAAGTTTCTCTAAGAGTCTTGGGTCAATATGAGGTCCTTTTTTAAGTGATCGTGTCATTTGGTATTTATAATAGTTTGTCTTTAAACAAAACAAGCTCGGAGTGAGCTCGTGATGTATCTTACCAAATTAAGAAATAATGTCAAATTTACTGGCATTTTCCACTTAGCTTAGTAAGAATAAGCATGATGACTTTTGCTTTCTCGTGAAGTCTTGGAGCACAAAAACCCTTAAGCCTTACTTACGGTACGGTAAAAAGGGTTTTTGCGGGAAAGACTAGCGGGAGACAAAAGCGGCGTGTTTTTCGTTAATGGAAGTAGAAAAGGTCGGTACCTAGAATTGCTGATATTTTGCCTTGCAATCTGCCGGGCAAGTAAGGAGTGTTTCACCTGTATCGCAAACACTATTGTTGTTACAACCAGCTGTTGGAGCTACTGCCTCTTGGCATGTTATCGTCTTGTCGCAGGCCTGAACAGTTGTGCTTCCGCCTACACAGATTCCAACCCTTACACCAGCAACCGTTTGTGTGGATGGTGGGGCTGTACACGATGAAAGGGCCTGACATGTTCCCCATGTGCCAGAAGCATCCACGTCTGCTGGAGTGCAGGGTGGGGCACCAAGGACAGGCCCAACAGAAACAGTACCAATAATTGGAGTAAAATCTACCCATCCAACAACACCAGCAACACCTGCACCATCCCCACCGCCCCATGCATACCCTGAAAACTTGTTAGCGGAAATTTTTACACCTTTTCCTGCCCATACGCCAACAGTATCATCAGAAAGTTTAATCCAGCCATCCCAGCCACTTGCTGAGCTTACAGCAGATAGCGCACGAGCCCAACCAGTAACTTTACCAGTAGACCAATCTACTTGAGCCTTACAAGTCCCCGAGGGGCATCCTGTTAAATCCGAGGCAGAAAAGCTTATCCAACCGATATTTTCGCTCCACGCATAACCAGAGAAATCACCTGTCCCGCCAGTTGCTTTATTTGCAATATCAACATTCACACCATAAGAAGTTGTTGATCCGTCGCCAGTATTATTAAAACTAATCCACCCGATGTTTTCACTCCATGCGTAACCAGAAACATTCTCTCCTGCTCCAGCCTCTGCATGTGGGGCTTTTAGAAAAGCTGGGTTTGTAATGTATGCTACGCCAATGAGCACCGCAACGATTCCAATAGCTACAATATTGCGCACTTGATTGATTTTGAGTATTTTCATAAATAAATAATTACCTTGTCGATATAGTATAACACCTAAAAACAAAACAAGTGAAGTGGTGTGTGGAT
>JBARNW010000040.1:0-1970 GCA_049641785.1 Minisyncoccia bacterium
AAAAGGAAGGCGGAGGAAATTAAGGCATAGTAACAAAAACCCCCACTTAATTAAGTGGGGGTTTTTGTTACTATGCCTTAATTTCCTCCGCCTTCCTTTTTACATAAAGCTCGTGCGCTACAGAGAAAAGATTGCTTGTTGTCCAATACAGAGCCACTGCTGCTGAGATAGAGTAGGAGATGCCAAATACTATTACAGGCAACATATATCGCATTTGTACATTAAAACTCCTTGCAAAATCATCTTTAAACGACGGTTTTGCCCCTTTTTCAGCTGGTGCCATTTGGGGGATAGCACAATATGCCATGATTGAATTCTTGGAACCCCACACACATTTTTCAGGAAGTGTTTGTAGTAGGAGATGATTGGTGTTTTTATTCGCGACATCATATACAGAGAGTTCTGGTACATCCCCCATAGTCTCCGCAAAGAGGACGCGCTTCCCATCACGACTAGTGAGTGTAGTCAGACCATTTACCCCACCAAGAATTTTTGTAACTGATTTATTCTTTGGGTTTATAAAGAAAAGGTGTCCAGCTACCTTTGCAGATGGTTTTGTGGTAAGGGTCACTAGGTTTTGGTTTGGGAACTGAGGAAGCCACTCTGTGAAAGAGGAATTAAAAATAGTTGAAACATTAAAATCATTAAATGTCGCGAGAGCCCCAGTAGAAGCATTAGCTCCATTCTCGAGATAAAAAATCTTATTTCCGCCATCCTCAACAGTCGCCATGAAGGGGATATGGTCAGGTAGACTTGTCTCTTCTGTCTTTATAAAATCAGATACCATTTCTGTTGACGTGCTACGAGTAAATGAGGTGGAGATACCTCGAATATTAATGATATTTGTTTTTACAACTGAGGATCCTTCTTTATCGTCAATAAATCTAACAACAACACTTTTACCACCATTCCCCCATAGTGCCTCCATGATACGGGGGCGAGTTTCGTTTACAATACGAGATTCAACAAGGGTGGCAAGCTGAGTCTCGTAAATATGACCAAGCCCGCGCTCAATATAGCGAGCGACGATGGTATTGTTTGGGCTCTTCCCTTCTTCTATAAATCCTATACTGGCCACAGGAACCTTGTGAAGCTCATAGAGGCGTGGCAGAGGCTCGTTTGAGCCTGGAATGAATGCATCACCGCCTGATAGAGTATCGTCGCCACCAATACTATCTGTTCCAGTAAATGAACCACTCCCCCCAGGGAAAGTGCCAGTTATCGGTGTGGCTACAGGAGTTTTTTTAGACAAGTAGAAATATCCTCCTATGCTGACGAGAATGACAAATGAGAAGACGATAATAAGTGTTTTTCTGTTCATATGTTTTTGTTATCTAACATGAAACGATGACTGGTTTGTCATAGTCGGGTATGATTGGCAGTTTGTGACTCCAACAGCTGTATAAGGGGCACAATTGCTACTTTCATATAGAACGGATAGACCAGCAGCGGCAAATGCGTCGTAGTAATTTTTTATTGTTGCTGGATCTGTAGGACCCCCGCTGTTGTTTAAGTCTGCACAAGTTCCGTTCTGGTGACATGAGCTTATGTGCGCCACTGTTGGGGGCCATGACTCAGTGATTCGCCACCCAGTAACACCGCTTATATTTTGTATTTTTGAAAGTAACGAAGTATTCAAAAAACACACAGGGGCGCCACACCCTTTGTTTTGTACACCAGAAACAACCGAGCATCCGCTACATGCCTGACATACAATTCCTGTAGGGCAACATGCAGCGCTAGTGTCGTTTGGAGATGGGCATAGCCCCCCTGGTGTGATTGGAGCTGGTGCCATAGGCGACGTCCCTATTGGAGGCAGACTAAAATTAAACTGTACCAAACCTGGGTTGATAGAGTTCAAAATGAGATAGGATGTCAAAACGAGAGTAAGCCCAATGAGTGCATTCAAAATACGCTCCTTTGCGTCCTGTTTTGCGCTTGGGGCTATTCCTGCAGCGACATATTGAGTC
>JBARNW010000044.1:0-3694 GCA_049641785.1 Minisyncoccia bacterium
GTGTAGTGGGATGATAACCGCACAGTGGGCAAAAGGTCATGGTGGTTTGTATAGGTATTATAGATGTACGAAAAAGAGTGGAAAATGTGAACAAGGATATTTGCGAGAAGAAAAGCTCGTGTCTCAACTCAAGGAACGTCTTCAACAAATCACACTTCCCGACGACTGGCTCGAGTACATGACACGCAAAACAGACGCGTGGGAAAAAGAAGAAAATTTGTCGTCGGGAAGTGCTGTCGAGCAGGTGCGGACTCGTGAGCGAGAGACACAAGAGAAGCTCGATAATTTGGTTACATTGTATCTTGATGGCGATATTCCAAAGCTAAACTATCTCGCCAAAAAGAACGAGCTTCTCTTGCAGAAAGTCTCTCTCGCAAAGAAATTGGACTCTGCTCGACAGGAGAGAAAGAATTGGGTCGAACCTTTGCGGGAATGGATTTTGGATATGAAAAAAGCCACGCAATTGGTTTCGAGCGACGATTTTTTTGAAATTCGTGACTATTTCAAAAAAATTGGAACGAACCCTCTATTGCGTGATAAGTCCGTCTCCGTCTCATTTAGCCCGCCCACCGAATTCGCATTTGCATGCAAGGCCGAAACAGATTTTGCCCACCCTCTCCTCACTACAGCGCGCCAGCGCGCGCGGGATATTTCCGAAGAAGTATCAAATTGTGCCCTCGGCAGGAATTGAACCTACATCTACTCCTTAGGACGGAACTGTTCTATCCGTTGAACTACGAGGGCATTGTTGTACGAAAGGCGGCTATTGCCGCCTTTCGTACAAACTTTACATATTTTAAAACTACAAACCGAGAAGGCTGGAAAGCTTTGCTTTATCAAACCCAACAGTCATTTCATCTCCTACAAAGATTACTGGTACGCCCATTTGCCCACTTCTTTCGATCATCTCCTTGCGTTTCTCAAGATCAGCGCCAACATCATAATCCTTATACTGAACATTATTTGCGTCAAAAAATTCTTTAGCCATTTTACAATACCCGCAAGTCTGTGTCGTGTAAATTGTTACTTCTTTCATAAGTTTAAAAGTTAAAATTCTGTCAATTATTGGATTCCTGAGGAGTGCATGCTCCTTGCCAGAACTTTCTCATTTTACCATAGACTACTACGATACGCTAGTTCACATTATGTGTGCGTGGCCCGAGGGTTCATCGGTCACGAATCACTAAATATTTTGTTTCTGAACTAGCAAGTTCACGTCTTTGACGAAAACACTCACAAAATACAAAGCGTTAGCTACCCCACCTCACTGTCGCCTTGCGACATATTCCGGCTTTCGATTCCCGGTCCCTGCTACAAAATGCAAAACACCGAAGTAAAACTTCGGTGCTAGCATTTTGTGCGGGTACCGGGAATCGAACCCGGGTCTCAACCTTGGGAAGGTCGCATCCTACCACTAAACTATACCCGCAAGCTCATTAATAGAAGTTACTACTCTATAAAGAAATCAATGATGTGTTGCCATAAACTTTTTTTATCTACAACCTCACTATTCTTACCTTTTTTTACATCGTCGTCAACCACAACCACAATTTCCTCGCCAGGACGAGCAACTGTATACTTTTGACGCACCTCCTCCTCTATCCCGCTATTATTTTTGAAATGCTCCAAACTTGATTGCATATCAGCATTGCGCGTCTCTAGCTGGGTTATGTATCGCAAGGCAATATCTCTCTCCGAACGCGCAATTTCAGCCTTTTTATAAACATTCCACGCGCCTTTTCCCACAATGAGCAAAATAACAAAAAGTACCAAAAGTGAGACTTTTGAATACATGATTCTCCTTATTTTTTTTCTCTCTTGAAATGGAATCATTTCTACTGTATTATAGACGAATATTAATTAACTTTACAGCTCAGATTATGATGTTCGACAAAAAATACAAGAAGTACTGGAACACCTTTTGGGTCGTTGTTGCGCTATTGGTCATAGTAAGTATGGTGCTTTTGTATGCTGCCCCATCGCTCTCAAACTAGAGTATAAAAGTTGAATCAAAAATAAAGAAAACAGGTGTCATATAAATGTGACACCTGTTTTCTTTATTCAGAACTATTTGTCTCTAATTTTCTCCACCACGAACCATTTTCAAGAACACCTCGTGAGGAATATCCACAGTGCCACGCGCCTGCATTTTTTTCTTTCCACGTTTTTGCTTTTCCCACAATTTCTTTTTACGAGAAATGTCTCCGCCGTACAAATATCCTGTTACATCTTTTTTCATCGCTGTTAGAGAGCGTGATGAAATAATGCGACCAAGCCCTTGTCCTTGGATCTTTACATTGAAAAGCTGGCGTGGCAAAATACCATGAAGTTTTTCCACCATATCCTCAGCCTCACGTTCAATGCGACGCTTCGAAACAACTTTTGAAAATGCTGGGACAATTTCCTCCGCAACCAAAATATCAAGTCGCGCTACGTCCGCCTCACGAAGACCAGTAATCTCATACGCAAGCGAAGCAAAACCTGACGAAGCACTCTTTAAATCATCAAAAAAATTTCGCATAAGCTCTCGAAGAGGCATGTCTACTTCTATCACAGTACGATTGTCGCCAAAAAGCTCTGTAGCACCAACAATTGCTTCGTGGTCATATAACAGAGTCATGATTGGACTTACAAAATTTGGAGGCGTAATTATTTTCACATTTACCCACTGTTCAAAAATCTTGCTTGTTGAGCCATAGTCAGGAAAAAGGTGCGCTGAGTAAATAACTTTTCTTTCCCCATTGTTCCTCATTTCCACCTCGTACGTAATAGAAGGTGTTGTAACAATAATCTCAAGAGTAAATTCTCTGCGGAGGCGCTCTGTTACTATTTCCATATGGAGCATTCCTAAAAACCCACAACGAAAGCCGCGTCCAAGCACTCCCGAAACCTCTTCTTCAAAAGAAAGTGACGAGTCTGAGAGCTGTAGGATTTCGAGTGACTGCCTTAGCACAGTAAAATCATCTGCGCTTTCCGGGTATACAGAAGCCCACACAACAGGACGTGGCTTCATGTATCCTTCGAGAGGGGCTGCTGGCGCTTTTTGTGTTGTAATTGTGTCACCTACCGTAGCGATACCTGGTTTCTTTATTCCTGTCAAAATATATCCAATCTCACCAGCTGAAATCGTATCGGTATCAACCATGTCAGGATGAAAAATACCGACACCAAGAGCGCCAAACTTTTCCCTCGCTTCCGCAAACAAGAGTGTGTCATTTTTGCGCGCTTGACCGTCTAGCACGCGTATATACACAATAATTCCTTTGTGGCTCGAATACCCAAAATCAAAGATGAGTGCGCGGAATTGGCCTTCTGCACCACTCTCTGACACAGGAGATTGGATACGTTCAATCACAGCATTTAAAATTTCAGGGACTCCTTGTCCAGTTTTACCTGATACCTCGAGTACTTCACCTGAGTCAATATCTAGAAGTTTTGCAAGCTCTTCCTTTACATCCTGCACGCGCGCGAGAGGTGAATCAACTTTTGAAACCGCTGGAATAATCACGAGCCCTGCTTCACGCGCCATAGCGAGCACCGAAAGTGTCTGCGCCTGCACCCCTTGAGTAGAGTCAACAAGAAGAATTGCTCCTTCTACAGCTTTCATAGCACGGGACACCTCATACGCAAAGTCGATATGCCCTGGTGTATCAATTAGGTTGAGGACGTACTTCTCTCCTTTGTACACGTGTTC
>JBARNW010000061.1:0-13416 GCA_049641785.1 Minisyncoccia bacterium
GTATTGTATGGCACAAATTCAGCTACTTTCGGTGGACTGGCTGGCGTCTTTACAGCGGTCGTTGTACTTTTTGCAGCGTCATATGCGAGGAAAGCAGTTCGATAAGCATAGCGCTAGCTCGTATGTCAAAAAGAATTTCACAGAAATATTTAAAGCAATTATCTCGAGATATCAATCCAGACGAGATTTTTCTAGATTCAAAAAATTTGCCCGGCTTTGATAAATATCAATTTGAGGGACGTATTGAAAAACCAATAAGCCATATTTCAATTTGGGGAGTATTCTTCTCTTTTCTATTGATTATATTTATCTTTTTAGCAAAGGTGACAAGCTTGCAGGTTGTGCATGGGGAAGAATTTTTGAAAAAAAGTGAAAACAACAGACTCAGTCATACGCCACTATTCGCAATGCGAGGAGTTATATATGACCGAAATAAAACACCTCTTGCGTGGAACTCTTTTGACGATGAAGAAGCTCGTACAGCGTTTATCGCATCTGATACGAGTACAACAACTGAAAAAATGCCGTTTCCACATCGTTCGTATATTACCTCCTCCGGTTTTGGCCACTTGCTTGGTTATGTGAGCTACCCCAAGCGTGATAGTCGCGGGTACTATTATCAGGAATTATTTGTCGGTAAAGATGGTATCGAGGAGTACTACAATGAAATGCTTTCTGGAGAGAATGGGTTTCAAATTATTGAAACAGACGCATTGGGTAACAGTAAAGAAGGAAGCATTGTTGAGAGTCCAAAAAACGGAACGGAGCTTACCTTGAGTATAGACTCCCGTGTGCAGGAAAAATTGTACGCAACTATTCGCGATACATCAAGCAATTTTGGATACATGGCAGGGGCAGGTGCTATTATTGATGTTGAAAGCGGTGAACTTTTGGCGATGACGAGTTATCCAGAATATGAAAGCTCTACACTGTCTGAGGGGAAGAACAAAAAACTTATTCAGAGCTATAATTTAGATAAGCGCGCTGTATTTCTTGACCGTGCTGTATCCGGAGTATATACCCCAGGTTCTATTATTAAACCATTTATGGCAGTAGCGGCACTTGCAGAAGGTGTTGTTACTCCTGAAAAACAAATTCTAAGTACCGGGTCTATTTCCATTCAAAATCCATATTATCCAAACATAAAATCGGTATTTAATGACTGGAAGGCTCATGGGTGGGTTGACATGAGACGCGCTATCGCAGTGTCATCCGACGTGTATTTTTATGCTATCGGAGGAGGTTATGAGGACCAAAAAGGTATCGGTATTGCAAATATTGAAAAATACGCCCGCATGTTTGGTTTTGGAGAATTAACAGGGATAGACATTACTGATGAAAAATCTGGAACAATTCCAAATCCAGAATGGAAAGCAAAAATGTTTGAAGATGGTGTCTGGCGACTAGGCAACACATACCACACAGTCATTGGGCAATATGGTTTCCAAACCACCCTATTACAGGCCATTCGCGCTGTGGCAGGTATTGCAAATGATGGGACACTTGTTACCCCGCATTTATTAAAAGATCCCGCTCAGGAAGCCTCAACTTCAAAAATCCCAATTTTGCAACAACATCTTCAGGTGGCGCGCGAAGGAATGCGCCAAGGGGTAACAAGCGGTACCGTAACAGGGCTTGGTGTTGGGTATGTGAGTGTTGCAGGAAAAACTGGGACAGCAGAAATAGACGCTGGTAAGAAATACATCAATTCGTGGGTCGTTGGTTTTTTCCCATACGAAAAACCACGTTATGCGTTCGCAGTTGTGATGGAGCGTGGCCCACATGACAATACTATTGGTGGAGTATATGTAATGCGTCAAATGCTTGATTGGATGAATCAAAACACCCCGGAGTATCTAATGTAGGAATATGTTGTGCTTTTATGGTGTCTATGATATTTTTAGGTTTGGTTTTTTGTTAATTATTTAGGAGGGTAGAATTATGGACGCAAGCAAGGTTTTAACTACGCAAATAAAGAATGATTTGCTTGAAAAGCTGTGTTTTGGCTTTAGTGTTTTGCACGCAAGACAGGTTATTGGCTACACAGAGGAGTCATCAAAGCTGTTGAAATTCCTGGTCGACGGCGAGTACATTGAGTCGAAACTCGTCCAAGAGACAATCCATGATCGTCTCTTGGAATTGGGATGTGCAATGCAGATCATGCATCTACGCACAGGGACATTTCCAGACCATCTTGGTTCTGATACTGTCTTTGGCTATGCCTTGAAACATGGGAAGGTGCATCCGGCTGACGTCACATTTGATCATGGGGAGACGGCAGAGGAGTATATCCTCGAATCCGACGGACTCCTCGAAGCTGTTTTTGATCAGCTCCTATCATATAAGAATCCGCAAATACCTTTTTCACTGCGTAATAACGATATATGTTGCGGTAGCTGTAGCTAATGGTAAAACTCTTTTTATTTTAACACTCATGGTTATCCCATGAGTGTTTTTATTTTTTTATGAACAGTAAAAGATTTAAGTTTGACTTTTAACCAATAAACCGATAGAATGTAGCATATGTCAGAAGAAAAAGAATACTTAAGCAAGGAGAAATTTGAAGAATTAACCAAGGAGCTCGATTACCTAAAAAGCGTTCGCCGTAAGGAGATCGCTGAGCAACTCGAGTTTGCAAAGGGGCTTGGAGATCTTTCTGAAAACGCAGAGTATCACGAAGCTCGTCAAAATCAGGCGGAAGCAGAGGAGCGTGTTGCAAAGCTTGAGCAAATGATCAAGCACGCTGTTATTACTGAGAAGCACAAAGGTGGAGCGGTTACCATTGGTTCAACTGCGGTGATTCTTCGTGATGGAGAAAAAGCTGAGCGCAGATATCAGATTGTTGGTTCTGAAGAGGCAAATACAAAGGAGGGTAAAATCTCAAACAAGTCACCACTCGGAGAGGCTCTCATGGGTAAGAATAAGGGAGATAAGGTTACGTACGAAACACCTATGGGTGTAGTTTCTTGCACTGTAGTAAATGTAGAATAGAAATCAGTCAACACATATCCATAAAGCCGAAAGTCAAAAAGTAGATTGCATCTTTATTAGCACCCACTTTAGACTTTCGAATCAGTAGATTCGCGTCCTGGACGTAGACACTTTTAACATATCACTTATTTTTATGGCATCATTAGAAGAGATTCGCGCAGAGCGATTGAGGAAGATCGAGCTTCTAAAAGAAAAAGGGATGAACCCTTATCCTATCGCGACAAAGCGTTCTATTTCTGTTGCCGATGCCCTTTCCTCGTTCACTAAACTCTCTAGAGAAAATAAAAAAATTACGCTCGCCGGTCGCGTAATGGCAATTCGCGGGCAGGGTGCTCTTGTCTTTTTTAATTTGCGCGACAGTGAAGCTGTTATCCAAGGCTTTCTAAAGCGAGATGATATGGATGAGGAGCTATTTTCCTTGTTTCAGGACACTATTGATATTGGTGATTTTATTGAGTGTGCTGGAACACTTTTTATGACCAAGCGCAAAGAGAGAACCTTGCTTGTAAAAAGCTGGAAGATTCTCTCAAAAAGTTTGCGCCCGCTTCCAGATAAATGGCATGGACTTCAGGATGTCGAGGAGCGTTTTCGTAAGCGCTATTTAGACATGCTTATGTCCGATGAAGTGCGCGCGCGTTTCGTACTTCGCTCAAAAATCATTACAGAGACCCGCTCTTTTTTGAACGATGCTGGCTATCTAGAGGTAGAAACCCCGCTTCTGCAATCCCTTGCAGGTGGCGCCCTCGCAGAACCATTCAAAACGCACCACAATGCTCTTGATATTGATTTAAATCTTCGTATCGCTCCAGAGTTATATTTAAAAAAGCTTTTAGTTGGAGGGTTCCCTCGTGTGTACGAGCTTGGGCGCAATTTTCGCAACGAGGGCATCGATATGACTCATAACCCAGAGTTCACAATGCTAGAGTTTTATGCCATATACGAGACTGCCGCATCCCAAATGGCTTTTGTGGAAAAGATGATAAAGACACTTGTAAAAAATGTTCTCAGGGGAACAAAAATAAAATCTGGGGAAGACGTTATAGATGTTTCAAAGAAATTTACCGTTACGTCATTCCTTGACCTATTCAAGCGTTATGCTTCTATCGAAAACCCAGAGACAATGTCTCGCGATGACTGGAAGCTCTCTGCGGAGCGTTTTGGTGTACGTGTAGAGCCACACGACTCAATTGAAAAAATAATGGACAATGTTTATAAAAAGGCTTGCCGTCCAAAGATAATTCAGCCAACATTTATTATTGACTACCCCGCAGGATTTTCGCCATTTGCAAAAAAGCAAGAATCAAATCCAGCATTTATCGACCGCTTCCAACTTGTTATTGCTGGCGTAGAAATGGTTAATGCATTCTCAGAGCTAAATGATCCGCTTGAGCAAAAGATTCGCTATGAGGAGCAAGATAAAAAGAAGAAAGGTGGAGAAGGGGATGTATCACCCTCAGACGAGGACTACCTAGAGGCTATAGAGTATGGGCTTCCTCCTGCCGGTGGGGTTGGTATTGGTATTGACCGCTTGGCAATGATTTTCTCAGACACACGCAATATTCGCGAAGTTGTCCTTTTCCCAACAATGAGACCTCAGTCGGACTAAAGGCTTGTAGAAATCTATATTCTGTGATATAATTTTAAACAGATAATTTAAAAAAGGAGGTGTACAGTGGCAAATTATTACAATCTGCGAAACGTATTGCACGAGTATCATCCACTAATTCGAGCAGGTCAGCATTTGCTATCTCTGCATGACGAGCTTTTGGTTGAAATAAGAAAGGAACAATACATATTCTACTCTACTCATCAGTGTGCGTCACCCGGAGCCTTTCAATGGAAAAAAATCTCCCCTGTAGTAAGGGCCCGTTTCAATATTTTGAAAAAGGGGATTGATGAACATTGTGGCGCTTCACTTCCTGGAATATAATCTGAGGTGGGATGTCGAGAAAAACACAAAAGCACTATTCGCTACGCGAATAGTGCTTTTTATTATTGTATTCCTTTTTGTACGTCTAAAATGCCCGCATTTTAGACGCGATTTTTGCTCTTTTGTTGGGCAAAAGAAAAAATCGGCGCCTGTGGATAACTTTTACAATAAAGTGTTGTATAGTGGGTTGAAGTGTAATATAATGTAACTAAGTGGGATAAAGTGGCGAATTAGTAAATTCTGAACTATCAGGTTCTGAATCACCAGGTTCACGCCTCGGGCGCAGACTACTGGACGTAATCTTGGACCGAATTAAGAATTCGTCAAAATCTCACGAAAAAATATTATGCTCATAGGCGAACATATCCACACGCTAGATCCAAAGAAGCGCCTTGCTCTTCCAGCAAAGTTCCGTAAGGAGCTTGGCAAAAAAGTTGTCATCACGCACGGACTCGACAACTGTCTCTTTGTGTACACAATGAAAGAGTGGCAAAAGGTTGCAGAGCGTCTTTCTAGCCTTCCAATGGGTCAAGCTGACACTCGTGGTTTTGGGCGTTTTATGCTCGCTGGCGCGGTAGAAACAGACGTGGATAGTATCGGTCGTATCCTTGTCCCAGATTTTTTAAAAGAGTTTGCGGATCTAAAGACTCAGGTCGCAGTTGTGGGTGTGTCTACTCGCGTAGAGCTATGGGATGAAAAGGTGTGGCGTGAGTACAAAGCGCGTATCCAAAAAGGCGCTGACGCGCTTGCTGAAAAGCTTGGAGAGATTGGCGTAATTTAGTATGGACAACCACATCTCAGTTCTTTTACAGGAGGGGACAGAAGGGTTAGCGCTCACAGAAGGAAAAACTGTATTTGAGGGCACTGTTGGTCTCGGCGGGCACAGTCGTATTCTTTGTGAAAAAATAGGAAAGACTGGTCTATTTATTGGAACCGATGCTGATGCAGAGTCGCTCAAAATCGCAGAAGATCGCCTAAAGGATCTTCCATGTAAAAAGATTTTTGTGTGCGATAACTTTCGCAACATTAAAAATGTCCTCAAGCAAGCAGGGGTGGAAAAGGTCGACGCTATTTTGCTCGACATTGGTCTTTCCAACCGCCAGCTTGAAACGACACCACGAGGATTCTCTTTTATGCGAGACGAACCGCTATTGATGACGTTCAATTCATCTGGCGAGGGGCTAACTGCAAAAGAAATCGTAAACGAGTGGGCAGAGGAAAGTATCGCAGACATTATTTACGGTTATGGCGAGGAAAGGTACGCCAGACGCATCGCAAAAGGAATTGTTGAGGCGCGAAAAGAAAAGCCAATAGAAACATCCGGGCAGCTAGCAGATATTGTGAAGAACTGCGTGCCATCAAGACTGTCTGCGGGGTTTAGTCGGATCAATCCCGCGACAAAGACGTTTCAAGCACTCCGCATCGCTGTAAATGACGAGCTTGGCGCGCTCCGTGAAGGTCTCGCAAAAGGTTTTGAATGTCTTGCAGATGGAGGCAGAATGGCGGTGATCTCATTTCATAGTCTCGAGGACCGAATAGTAAAAGAATTTTTCAAACAAAAAGCTCGCGAGGGGTTAGCAACTCTCGCAACAAAAAAGCCAATAGTGCCAAGCGACACCGAAGTAAAGGAAAACCCAAAATCAAGAAGCGCAAAATTAAGAATCATAATTAATAATTAACATGACCACAAAAACACTCGATCTAAATAATATAGAAAGAAAGATCTTCTGGGTGTTAGCGGCACTCATAGGTATAGTTATTGCCTTCTATCTGTACTCGGTCGCAACGCTCACTATTGCTGTTGTGGATCGTAATAATATAAATCAAGCGTCAAATCAGCTCACGAATACATCAAGTGCGCTTGAGTCTGAATACCTTACATATGCAAATTCTATTACGCTTGCGTATGCTCAGGAGCTTGGTTTCAAAGAGGTAAAAGCGATGTTTGTCGATTCATCTACCCTTACCAATGATACTGGTGACATCAAGGCAAAAATTTCTATGGCACGATAGCGATGAAGCAACGACCACTTCACAATGTATGGTTTCTTAATATAGGGGTGCTTTTGATAGCACTCCTTTTGATTACAAAGCTTGGGTATATACAAATTGCAAAGGGGGAGTATTACCAGGATCTTGCTGAGGCAAAATACAAGATTTCAGCAACAGGGAAATTCAACAGAGGAACTATTTTTTTTGAGGAAAGAACAGGAAGAAGGATTTCCGGTGCAACAGTAGTTGCAGATTACACTCTCGCTGTCGACCCAACAAAAATCACTAACAAAGAAATACTTGCAGACAAGCTTCTCTCATTTGTGAAGTTTGACCGCGATGACTTTATTTCGCGCGCCGGTCGAAAAGGCGACCAATATGAAGAAGTAGCAAAACACCTATCCGAAAAAGAGGTTGAGGGAATTCGAGCGCTTGAAGAAAAAGGCGTGATTTTGATAAAAGATAATAAACGTTTCTATCCTGGGGGCAGAGTCGCTGCACAGGTGCTTGGGTTTGTTGGGTCTGATGGTAGTGATAGTGCGCTACAAACAGGGCGATATGGGCTAGAGCGTTATTATAATGAGCCGTTGACACGTTCTAGCACAAGCGATGCTTCAAGATTTTTTGCCGATCTATTTTTGAAACCAGGCGCCGCTATACTTTTTGATAGAGGCCGCGAAGGTGACCTTGTCACTACAATAGAACCAACTGTGCAGGGGTTCCTTGAGCGCACATTAGAGGACGATGTTTTAAAAAAATATAATGCTGATAGCGCAGGAGGTATTGTTATGGATCCAAAAACAGGCGCGATTTATGCAATGGCAACCATGCCAACATTTGATCCGAATAATTTCTCAAAGGAAAAAAAATCAGGTGTTTTTTCAAACCCACTTGTAGATGGTGTGTATGAAATGGGTTCAATTATTAAACCACTTACATTGGCAGCAGGAATAGATGCTGGCGTAATTACAGCAAGTACAACATATGATGACAAAGGGTTCCGTATTATAAACACAAAGAAAATAGCGAATTATGATGGTAAGGCGCGTGGCGTTGTGCCGATGCAGGAGATATTGAATCAGTCGTTGAACACTGTGACAATGTTTGTGATGGAGCGCCTCGGTAAAGACAGATTTAGGGAATATTTCAAATCGTTTGGGCTCGGGGAGGAGACTGGTATTGATCTGCCAAATGAAGGCGTGGGAGATGTTCGAAACCTGGAGAGTCCGCGCGACATAGAGTATGCAACAGCATCGTTTGGACAAGGTATATCATCAACACCGATAGCAACAATACGCGCGCTCGCATCGCTTGCAAACGGCGGAGTTCTCGTGACCCCCCATGTAGTAAAGCGCACAGAATACAGTATCGGGCCATCGCGCGATTTCGTTCCAACTGAGAAGCGACGCGTGATAAAAAAGGAGACATCAGAAGAGATATCGAGAATGCTTACAGTGGTTGTAGACAAAGCCTTGATGAGTGGAACGCTTAAGATGGAGCACTACAGCATTGCCGCAAAAACAGGTACAGCGCAACTCGTTGAGGACGGTAGTTATTCAAAGACAGAATACCTACACACGTTCTTTGGGTATTTCCCTTCCAATGATCCAAAATTTATCATATTTCTTACTTTAAAAAATCCGCACGGTGAAGCATATGCATCACATACGCTTTCCGCTCCGTTTATGCAAATAACAAAATTTTTGCTAAACTATTATGAAATACCGCCAGACCGATGATTTTGTAGAATGTAGAATGTAGAATGTTGAATTTAGAATTATTCAAGATTAAATATTCAAAATTCTTTTTTCAAACGGCTGCCAAAAGTATTAATGAAAAAGTTATATGATCAAGCAAATATTTAAAACTACAGTAACAGCGATTTTAGAAGCCGAAGCAAGGCTTGTGATTCGAAAATACAAACCTAAAATTATTGCGGTAACGGGAAGCGTTGGCAAGACATCCACAAAAGACGCAATTTTTGCAGTGGTTGGGGAGGCGCTTGTGGCTCGCAAAAGCGTAAAGAGTTTCAATAGCGAAATCGGGCTCCCTCTTACAATTTTAAATTGCGAAAATGGATGGTCAAACCCAGCACTTTGGATAAAAAACATTTTAAAGGGACTTATCCTTATTACTACGCGTGTGCACTACCCAAAGTGGCTAGTGCTTGAGCTAGGGGCTAGTATGCCGGGCGATATTGAGCGTGCCACACTTTTGGTGGTGCCTGATATTGCTGTCGTTACGCGTTTTGGAGATGTCCCTGTGCATGTGGAGTTTTTTAAATCACCAGACGAGCTTTTTGAAGAAAAAACAAAATTGGTAAAGGCACTCCGCAATACCGGTGTTCTTATTGTGAATGCTGACGACGAACGAGTCCTTGCTCTACGTGAAAAAACGAAAGCAAAATCACTAACTTACGGATTAAATGCTGGCGCAATGTTTAGAGCAACAAACATTCAGACAGCGTATGAGTCTGGCGTACCTGTTGGGACTACATTTAAACTTGAATACGACGGCAACGTATTTCCTGTTGATATGCGTGGTGTTCTTGGGAGTCAGCCAGTTTATAGCGCTCTTGCGGCGATAGCGACTGGCGCATATTTGAAGCTCAACATTGTAGATATGATAGGGCGATTGTCTCTTTATATGAGCCCGCCTGGACGTATGAGGGTGATTCCAGGGCTCAAAGGATCTTCAGTCATTGACGATACATACAACGCGTCTCCAGTAGCAGCAGAGGCTGCTGTAGAAACGCTTAAGAGTATAAAGACAAAGGGTAAACGAATAGCCGTTTTGGGAGACATGCTCGAGCTTGGAAAATTTACTATAGAAGAGCACAAGAAGCTTGGCAAACAATCTGGAAGTTTCGCAGACCTAGTTATTGCCGTTGGACCTCGCGCTCAATATATCGCAGAGGGCGCGCTCGATAGCGATATGAGCGAAAAAAATATTATTCAGTTTGATGACTCACATTTGGCAGGAAAGTACCTAGAGAGTATTTTGAGAGATGGAGATATTGTTCTTGTAAAAGGCTCGCAAGGTATGCGCATGGAACGCACTGTGGAAGAAATAATGGCAGAGCCAGAGCGCGCCAGCGAGCTACTTGTTCGCCAGGAGGAAGAATGGAAGGCAAAGTCGTGAGGGTAGAATATTGAATGTTGAATATAAAATTTGTAGACCGTTTATGGCAGTTGTCACTGGCTGCCTCATCTTGTTTCGTACCTGAGGCGTGTGAGCAATTACGGCAAAAGGGCATTTTGCAAAAACAGTAAAAATGTGCTATGGTATTGAACAAGCGCCAAAGGGCGCTTTGGTATTAGTTTACAAAACGGCTCTATCGTCTAGTGGTTAGGACGAAAGCTTCTCAAGCTTTAAACCGGAGTTCGATTCTCCGTAGAGTCACAAAATACAAAAGTAGAAAGGGAATCATGTACTATAATAATAATTCCTGACACTTGATTCTGTAGAACATAAAGCGTAGGCTATAGATAGGTTAAGTAGTTATTTAAAAAGGGGAGGCTATCATGAATACCGATCTTTTTGTGTTGCAGCATCATTGTTTGGGGTATGTACTACTTATGTCCCAGGTTGTGGAGGGTTTGGATTGCGTGCTTGATGATGGACTGTTGCCACCGTATTATCAAGGAGTATTTCAAAAAGCAGCGCTCCTTTGTGATGAGATTGTGCGTGATGGGCATAAAATACCATACAGTATAGCTGTTGATGGAGTATGTGATGCGACAATTTGGTTTTCATTTTTATCAAAGTGTCACCCTGAAATTTACGAGTATTTTACAACATACGAAGATGTTGTCGGAGTCTCTGAAACTCTCAAGTATTTGGGGAGGGACGATTCATCATCGTATGCGTACTCCGTAGAATGGATCCTCACGGTGCAGCAATTTTTTGTATCACTGTGTGTCGCCGTGGCCGGCGAGTGTGCAAAGGAAGGTATTATTGTTGACGTAAACCCTGCTGTATTTCCAGAAACGAGCCTGCGTCTTCAGTAGAGACAATAATTTAATCACCCAGAGCGTGGAAGCGTTGTGGGGGATTTTGTTTTTTGCGTAACATATACTTTTTTATTTATGCTTTACCACATAGGCCTCGCCTGTGTATCATAGTCGGTATTTGTTGCTCCTCGTGATATACTTTTGAAAATGGTTGCGAAAAAAGTAAAAAAGCTGAAAGGGGTCAGGTACCTCTAAATTCTGAAATATGATTAGTGGGTGGTTCAGGTTTTTGTTTCCATATACTTACTGTATAATTACCCCATGAAAAAGACTATCGGAATCATTGCAGGGATACTCATACTTGTTACCATTTTTGGATGGGGGGTTTTTAGGTTTAGGGTCGGGGGCAATGATTCGTCAATTGGTGTGAATATAGGGGCATCTAGTCCAAAGGATGCGACATACAAAATTAATGGAAAGTCGGTCACATTAAGTGACGGCGTGTACGAAGAATCTTTGCTTCTAGGTTCTGCTTCTAAGACAATAACTCGGTATTTTGGCAACGAGGTCAAACACGATTTTGATGGCGATGGCATGGAAGACACGGCGTTCCTGCTCACACAAGAAACAGGAGGAAGTGGCACATTCTATTATTTAGCTGTTGCGCTCAATAAGGCAGACGGTTATCTAGGCTCTGACGCTACAATTATTGGTGACCGCATTGCTCCGCAAACTACAGAGATGGGAAAAGGGAACATCGTTCTTGTGAACTATGCTGATAGAAATCCAAATGAGCCATTTACTGTCAAGCCTTCTCTTGGGAAAAGTATCTGGCTTCTCTTTGATCCGAAAACAATGCAGTTTGGAGAGGTTGCTCAAAACTTTGAGGGTGAGGCAGACCCAGCGCGAATGACGCTTGATATGAATACGTGGAAATGGATAAGCACAACATATAGTGATGGCAAAAAAATAACACCTCGTGATTCTAACAGATTTACATTGACACTTAAGAAGGACAAAACATTTTCTGCAAGCACAGACTGCAACGGCGGAGGCGGTGGATACACAACAAGTGGCAACAAACTCTCATTTGAGAGAATGATGTCCACACTCATGTACTGCGAAGGTTCGCAAGAAGCCGATTTTTCTAAATCTTTAAGTGAAGTGGCGAGCTATCACTTCACATCCAAAGGCGAGCTTATCTTTGAACTAAAATACGACAGCGGAGTGATGGTGTTTAGGTAAAATCTAACTACATAGGGTAACCCTATGTAGTTAGTCGGTATTTATATCACCTCGTGATATACTTTTGAGAATGGTTGCAAAAAAAGTGAAAAAGACAAAAGATGTTGTAATCTATCAGGCAAAGTCGGTGGTTATTGGGCTTCGTGGTGATTTTGGGAGGGAAACGGTATGGGCCAATCTTGACCAGATAGCAGAGCTTTTTGGTCGTGATAAGTCTGTTGTTTCTAGACACCTTAAAAACATCTTTAATGAGAAAGAACTAAACAAGATTTCAGTTGTTGCAAAAAATGCAACAACTGCCACGGACGGGAAGATATACCAAGTAGAATACTATAACCTAGATGCGATTCTTTCAGTTGGATATAGAGTTAATTCAAAAACAGCCACTCAGTTCCGTCAGTGGGCAACGAAAACCTTACGTTCCCATATTATAGATGGATACACGATAAACAAGTCTCGTATTGCGCAAAATTATGATGCGTTCATGAAGACAGTTGCAGATGTCAGGGTGTTGCTCCACGCTACTTTCGCGAAGTAAGAAGAAATGAAAATATTCACACACAGGGGATGGTCGGCGGGGGAAATTGAAAACTCGCTTTTAGCGTTCAGAAAATCGGTTGATGCCGGCGTTGAAGGTGTGGAGTTCGACGTTCGTTACGGCGCTGATGGCAAAACTGTTGTCTGCGCGCATGACCCTGTTTCAGTAGATACTGCGGTAACCCTTGATGAAGTATTACAGTATTTGGAGACAACAAAATTGGAATTACTAATCGAGCTAAAGGAATATTCTGACGAGTTTTATGAAGATGTTGTGTGCCTTGTTCGCAATCATGACCTTGCAGATAGAACAACTATCTTTGGCTTCCCACAGGAGGCGCAATTTTTCCCATGGCGGAAGAGGCAGGACGTTAAACTAGGAATTATCGCTCCATACCCACAGGATATAAAAAGATATATTGAAATGTATGAACCAGATATGGTGCTCCTGGGCTGGGGAAATAAAAAGGAACGGTTGAAGTTTAAGCTTGCGTGGTCAGCATTATCTCTACCAAAAACTTTCGCGAAGTATTCTCAAATAAAATTTGTAATCGGCGTTGCTTATGATAGTGGTGACAAAAAATGGCTTTCCAGACAGCAGGGACTATATGGTATAACGGCAGATATGCCAATTTTGTAGTCTTGTTAACATTGCAGCAATAGAGTTTACACTTTAGTGTTTAAAGTATGAACTCATACGACCTGCAATATATGAACCTAAGGGAGACTAAATTACAAGAGATTATCAAGAAAACGAAGACAGTTACT
>JBARNW010000075.1:0-2250 GCA_049641785.1 Minisyncoccia bacterium
GAAAGGTGTGGTGTGTTATGAAAATGAAAATTGGAAACTTGCGTTCCATCCACATCCTCGCGATAAATGAAGAGGCTGCGATACGTGAACGGTTGGAACATGTTCAAATCGAAATGTCCGAGCTTCCATACCTTACACAAAGGATTGAATTGAGTAATGAAAGAGATGTGCTCCGTCAAGAATTGCTCAATGCCGAAATTAAGCAAGGAAACCTTTTGCGCGAAATGGAATTTGTAAAAAATAAGACCGTGGCTCAAGATGCGCAAAGGATTCGTATGGTGACTACAAGAAGCTAATTTAAACCCTGCACTTCGCGGGGTTTTTTCTTTAAATTTTTGAAGACGATTTAGTTTTGACGGCACCTACTCGTTGTGCTATTTTTGGAGCAGATAAACTTTAAATGAAAGGTGGCTCAAAATGTTTCTCGCAAAAGTAGTGCGGCACTTTGAGTGCCATAATTTGATCATTGAGGCAAGGGTAGAAAACGGGCACAAGAGAATTTTCTTTGCCTATCGTCACTCGGCAGAAACTCCAGATTTATGTCATTGGGTTTTTGCATATGACAATCTAGAACATGCAGAGTATTGCTTATTTGAATTTGATAATTACCCAGTACCGATTTTTAAGGAATCAACAGATGGTGCTGAAATAATTAATTTTGCTGAGAAGTTCAAATTGGCAGGTTCCTCATCCTCGCCACCAGAATGGCTAAATATTTCCGATTCACCGTTTCTAGAGAAATGTTTCGCACTTTCAGTGCTAAAGGAAAATACTCTATTTGAGTGTTCATGATTCGTCGCTTGTTTTAAATCATAAAAAATACCCGCAGAAAAATCGCGGGTATTTTAATTTTTTGTTCAATCGGTCGTTTTTGGTATACTCTTTTCATATGACTTCGAACCTCGCACTCTATACGAAATATCGCCCAAAAACTTTTGATGAGGTTATTGGGCAGGAGCAGGTAATTAAAGCTCTATTGGGTGCTATTAAAGCAGGTTCAATCGCTCATGCGTATCTTTTTAGTGGCTCGCGCGGCACTGGTAAAACTTCAATCGCGCGTATTTTTGCGCGAGCGATAGGGTCGCACGATGACGACATTTACGAAATTGACGCTGCGTCCAATCGTGGCATTGATGATATACGCGCGCTTCGTGATGCTGTGCATACGGTGCCAATGCATTCGCCACACAAGGTATACATTATCGACGAGGCGCACATGCTTTCGCGGGAGGCATTTCCTGCCCTTTTGAAAACTCTCGAGGAGCCACCGCGACACGTTGTGTTCATTCTAGCCACCACCGATGAAAACAAGATCCCAGAAACTATTGTATCGCGTTGCCAGAGTTTTCGTTTTGAAAAACCTTCGCAGACAACACTAAAGACGCTAGTTGATACTGTCTCAAAAAAAGAGGGATACATTCTCGAGCCAGCATCTGCCGACCTTATTGCGCTTCTCGGCGACGGTTCATTTCGCGATACGCTCGGGATTTTGCAAAAAATTATTGCATCATCTAGTGACAAAAAGATTTCACAACAGGAAGTCGAAGCAGTTACAGGGGCTCCAGATAGTCACCTTGTAAACTCATTTCTTCGCGCAATTGTTACGCGAGACGTGGAGTCTGGACTTACGGCATTAAAAACTGCTATGGATCGTGGTGTGGAGGAAAAAGTTTTTCTAGATTTACTTCTTCGCAAAATGCGCGCAGTGATGATGTTTCGTTTTGTTGCAAATTCTCGAAAAGAAATGGCCGACGATTTCTCAAAAGATGACATGGAACTAATTGAAAATTTCGCAAAGAGCGCTTTACAGACGCTCACATCAAAAGAGCTCGCCGAGCTTCTCCGCGCGTATGAAAGTGTGCGCGTGGCAGTGGTGCCGGGGCTTGCTTTAGAGCTAGCACTACTGCGTATCGCAGGCAAATAGCATTGCCGAATCAGACTTTTTAGTGTATTGTGTGTGAGTGTAATACTTACAATTAAGTAGATATTGGGAGATCGTCTAATGGTAGGACAGCGGCCTTTGAAGCCGTCAATCTTGGTTCGATTCCAAGCCTCCCAGCTTAGTACATAAACCGTCATTTTTCGATGCTTTTGCCATGATGTCGAAGGGGCTTTTAAGCGACACTGTATGGATATTTTTCTCTTTGAGCGAAAGGTTCCAACAGAGACTTTCTAGGATATTTCTTTTCTTCAAATCATTGCCCTCCAAAAACTCTTTTGAGGCTCTACTAGCGGTTAAAAAAGCATTTT
>JBARNW010000144.1:0-4632 GCA_049641785.1 Minisyncoccia bacterium
CGACCACACTGGTGGTATCCCCTACCTCATGGGCAAGATTGGCAACCCACCTCTCTACACCCGCAACCTCACCGCTCTTATGATTGGAAAGCGTCAAGAGGAGTTTTCTCATTTACCACCGCTTGATTTGCGCATCATTGAAAAGAACGACCGCATTACGATTGGGGATTTCAAGGTACGTTTTTTTGCAGTAACTCACACGATACCAGACGCTATGGGAATCATTCTTGAAACTCCGTATGGCAATATAATACACACTGGCGATCTCAAGCTCGACCACGTGGACGGAGTCCCTACAATGGAGGAGGAAGATGAGTTCGATAATATTAAAAAGAATGGACCTACGCTGCTGCTCATGGCAGACTCTACAAACGTTGAGCGTCCAGGGTATTCATTCCCAGAACGTACTGTACTAAAAAATATTGAGGATATCATTCGCAACACAGAAGGACGTATTATCGTTGCAACATTTGCATCTCTTCTTGAACGTCTTGTAAAAATTATTGATGTCGCTGAAATCCTCGGCAAAAAAATAATTCTTGATGGACGCAGTATGAAGAACAACGTAGATATTGCTCGCCAATCAGGACTCCTTAAAGCAAAGCTGGAAACATTTATTCCCATTGAGGATATGGATAAATATCCACCAGACCGTGTCATTCTACTCGTAACGGGGGCACAAGGAGACGAGTTTGCATCGCTTATGCGCGCAGCAAACAAAGCACATAAATATTTGAAGATCAACAAGCGAGATACGATACTCCTTTCATCATCAACAGTACCAGGCAATGAACGTAGCGTTCAAAAACTAAAGGACAATCTTTCCCGCCAGGGCGCGCATCTCATTCACTACGAAAATGCAAAAGTGCACTCTTCGGGTCACGCGCATCATGACGAGTCGCTTTGGATTCACAAGAGACTTGCTCCAAAATTCTTTATCCCTGTGCACGGATACCACTACATGCTCCGCTGTCACGCAGACATTGCGCGCGAGGCTGGTCTTCCTGATGAAAATATTCTCATTCCTGACAACGGTATGATTATCGAAATTCAAGAAGAGGGCAAGAAGATTGTTTCTCTCAAGGAGTGCGCTCCAAAAGGACTCGTTCTTGTGGACGGATTCTCTGTTGGTGATATGCAGGAGGTAGTTCTCCGCGACCGCCAGATGCTCTCACAGGATGGCATCTTTGTCGTTATTACGACGCTTGATGTTGCGACAGGCAAGGTGACCAAATCTCCTGATGTTATTTCACGCGGGTTTGTATACCTTCGTGAGTCCCAAGACCTACTTCGCAATGCGCGATTCCTCGCAAAGAAAACGGTTGAGGATATGGTCGGCGGATCAAAGCAAATCGACTTTGACTATGTAAAGGACCACGTCACCGACGCCGTCGCCCGCCTCCTCTTCCAAGAGACCGCAAAGCGCCCGATTGTGATTCCGGTGATATTGAGTGTGTAGATCTAAAGTGAAACACAAAAAGCCCTGCTGTTAAAATAGCGGGGCTTTTTATTAATTGTGTATAATACCCAGAATGAAGCATCAACTTAATCCCTTAAACATATCCTTCCCGAAAAAAATAAACGTTGCCGAACAGGAGATAGACATCTCTTCCCTCTCGAATGTTCAAAAAGAATTTTACATTGACCTCTTCAAGGAAATTGTTCGTTTTTATCAAGCAAAGAAAAAATTAAGAGTAATCGTGGGGATAGCTGGCCCTGCTGGTTCGGGAAAATCAGTTATTGCTGCTATTTTTCACGAGATTGCAAAACAACGCCCACTTCCCTTTAGACTTGAGTCAGTCGGAATAGATGCATTCCATTACCCAAACGATTTTCTTACTTCGAACATCGTAGATGGCGAGCCACTTAAAAATCATAAAGGGCGGTTTGATACCTACGATATTCCGAAGCTAACGGATACACTGACTCACTTTTCTCTTGGGCACGACTGCTCTCTTCCTGCGTACTCTCGCAAAATACACGACCCAATAGGTAATGTAACTCACATCAAAAAAGGAGAACCTTCCCTGCTTTTAGTAGAGGGGCTTTGGCTCCTCTACGACAAAAATGGGTGGGATAAAGTTGGTAAACTTTTGGACTTTAGCATTTTTGTTGAGGCAGAAAAAGATAAGGTGAGACAAAGAGTTCTCGAAAGACATGTGCGCGGAGGAAGGACACCAGAGGATGCGGCAGAATATTATGAGGCAAACGAGGCTAAAAATTTTGACCTCATTATGAAAACAAAAAATAAAGCTAATAAGGTAATCCCATCGTATTACGAAGTAGAATAGGGAGCCTATTATAGTGTGTTATAATACTAAATCATGACAAATCCGATACCAAAAAAAGTTTTATTCCTACTCGTTTACATTACGAGCTTTTTGTATTCATTTCACTACGCGCTCCCAATTTATATTGAATCTTCTTTCATTGCTCAATATCTATCTACTGAAAAAGCTGTCGGTCTTATTTTTTCATTTTCGGCAATATTTACAGTAGCGTATACTTTTCTCCTTCCACGTATTCTCAGGCGCTTCGGAAATTACCGCGCGACACTTGCAGTAATGGGTGTTGAGATTCTTACACTTCTTGCACTTGCTCTTATTTCAGCCCCAATCCCGACAATTATTCTTTTTATAATCTTTCTTGTCGCAAGCAACGTCATATTCCTCAATCTTGATTATTTTGTCGAATCATTCACAGACAATGAGAAGACTGGGAGTATGCGTGGGATATTTATGACTATTCTTAATGTATCCATAGCGATTGGACCATTTGTTGCAGGACTCATGCTTACTGACCACGATTTTTGGAAAATATGGATTGCCTCGGCGGTTGTTTTATCATTTGGGTTTTATATTATTGCAAAGTATTTCAAGGATTATGTAGACCCGCACTATCTCGTTCACCCATTCAGGAAAACATTTCAAATTATCAAGGAGAGTCACGATCTTCATTCGATTATTTTTATGCACTTCCTCTTATCATTCTTTTATGTGTGGATGGTCATCTACACCCCTATATATCTAAATATGCACATTGGCATCCCAATGAATGAAATTCTCGGGATAATTATTCCTTTCGCGCTTTTACCATTTGTACTTTTCGAGGTTTTTCTTGGAAATCTCGCTGATAAGAAGTTTGGCGAAAAAGAGATATTAACTGCTGGCTTTATTGTTATGGGAATCTCAACCGCAGGAATATCCTGGGTTACAACAAGTAGTGTGCTTTTTTGGGCCATTCTATTATTCGTTACCCGAATAGGCGCGAGTGCTGTCGAAGCTATGACAGAAAGTTATTTTTATAAGCAGGTTGGTCCAGCCGACGCGCACCTAATCACCTTTATGCGTACAACCAGAGCGACAGCGTATGTTATAGGGCCCCTTGTAGGATATGTCGCTCTTTCTTTTTTAGATTTTCACTACCTATTCCTTATCCTGGGTATCTTGATGCTTTGCGCAATCCCATACGCTCTCACCATCAAAGACACACGTTGATTCAACTTTATCGAGAAAAGAAAAGACCCTCAAATAAAGAGGGTCTTAATTAACAGAATGGCATCATTTCCTGGCAGAAAGCTTTTTAATTGGCTCTCTCTGTTTCACTTCAGGAGTTGCTGGTGCAGAAGTTACGGTTTCTACCGTGTTCATAATCGGAACGAGTTGGTTAATCGCGTCTACAAATCCAGCAGCGACAACCTTTCCTGCAGGGCTTTTACCCCATGCACCACCGACCGCAGAAACGCCAGACAAAAACCCGCCACCGATACCAAGATCGGTACTCTTGCCTGTACCAGTCACCGAAGCAACTATTTCGCTTGTCTGCATATCAATCACGGTCAGCAACACGTTGGCTTCGGAGAAGCTTATACTGCCGGCGACCATCGCCAATCCGCTACCAAAGCCACCGAGACCAGGAACTAGCCCCAACAGCCCCGCGGCCCCACCTCCAGTTTGAGTAGTTGGCTGAGGAACTTCGACACGCAAAACCCACCGAGCTGTGGACGTCTTCCTCTTCGTTGATGCGCCCATTTCGCCAGCGATTTTACGTTCACGTTCACCCATTTCATATGCGGCACCTCGGTCGACAACTGTGAAGCAACCAGACTGCAGTATCGCATGGCGCGCTAACGGTGCAGGTGACGACAACCCCATAGAAGACATTACATGCCCATTCATCGGATTTTCCTCAATTGCAATACGCCCGTAATTTTGCGAACAGCGTGCGAGTGTCTTGCTGCCGGTGCTTGTCGTTTTCTGACCATCACCATTAGAGACCGCTGTACCGGAAACTGGAGCAGAGTCACCACCACCAGACGTAACACTGCTCATCTTTTCTGACACTGCAGCACATCCGGAAATGAAAAACGCAAGAAAAATAAATACAACTATGTTTTGAAAGACCTTCATGATACACCTCCTCTATAACGTTAAACAACGAATGAGAACGAGTGTTGCTATTTCCCGCCAAATAGCATATCTGGAAGTATACATCTTGTCAAGGCTACGTTATGGTTCACTACCTTGGAACCACTTTGAGGTATATATTCAAACATATGGCTTACACAACAAACCCAAATATCGCACGAGTTCGAGGGGAAGCAGTCGAATTGGTACGAAAAGGCTGGAGTAT
>JBARNW010000084.1:0-4457 GCA_049641785.1 Minisyncoccia bacterium
GGCCGGGTGTTTTTTATGATTATTTAACGAGTTCGTAATCAATACTCTTCTTTTCTAGGTCAACTGCTTTTACGCGTATCCTAATCTTGTCGCCAAGTGTAAAGCGTTCATGAGATTGCTTGCCAACGATGCGATATTTTTCTCTCTCAAAAATATAGTAATCATTTCCTAGATCTGAAATACGAACAAGTCCTTCGCATTTCGTTTCGTCTTCTTCTACAAATACACCCCATTCTGCAACCCCAGAGATGGTGCCATCAAATTCCATACCGACACGTTCATTCATGTACTCTGCTTGCTTAAACTTGATAGACGCACGCTCAGCGTCGGCGGCGAGCTTCTCCATCTCAGACGAGTGTACGGCTAGGCGTCTATATTCCTCCATTTCATCTTTGCTCACTTTTTCATCTGCTAGAAAGTGCGCGAGTATTCGGTGCACCATAACGTCTGGGTATCGACGAATAGGAGAGGTAAAGTGCGTGTAGTGCTCGTAGGCGAGGCCGTAGTGCCCAATATTATGTATCGAGTATATCGCCTTTGCCATTGTGCGCACTGTTGCAGTATTGAGCATTTTTTCCTCAGGCTTCCCTTTTATCTGTTCAAGAAATTTATTGATATCTGTCGATGAAACACGACCTTCTTTAACAGGGAGTTTGTAGCCAAGCCCTGCAACGAATTTTGAAAGTTCCATTAATCTCTCAGTCTTAGGCTCATCGTGCACACGATATACGAAAAGGTCGTTCGCATGGTCTGGATGTGCGAGCTTCCCGTTTTTGTCACCAAGCTTTGATGAAACAAACTCCGCAACTTTTTTATTTGCTAGAAGCATAAACATTTCTACGAGCTTGTTTGTGTCCTGAAATGTTTTTGTATACACACGAATTGGCTTTTTGTTTTCATCGAGTTCAAAACGCACCTCCTCGTGCTCAAAAGAAATCGCACCCTCTTCCTTATCCTGTTTTACAAGCTTTTTTGCAATTAGGTTTAGTGTGTTGAGTTCATCATAAAAAAGCCCGGTGCCATTATCGAGGACCTCCTGTGCGTTTTCGTATGTAAATCGTTTTGCACTGTTTATGATCCCGCGCCCAAACCATGAATTCTTAGCAACAACTTTTGTACTTGGGTTTGTTGCAGTATCTTGTGTAAAGGTAAAGACAGCCGAAAAAACTAGCTTATCTTCTTTTTCGTTGAGCGAGCATAGATCGTTTGAAAGAACTTCTGGGAACATCGGGATCACACGGTCCACGAGGTATATAGATGTGGCGCGCACTCGAGCCTCCTCATCAATCGCACTGTGTGGCTTTACATATGCGGACACATCCGCAATATGCACGCCAATCTCGATGTCGCCGTTTACAAGCGTTTGTATTGAAATTGCATCATCAAAGTCTTTTGCATCCACTGGGTCGATCGTGAATGTGGTTACTTTGCGAAAATCACGACGCTTTTTTGCCTCATCTGCAATGAATAGTGGAGCAGTTTTTCTGAGAGCATCAGCCTCTTGATGTATTTTTTCTGGAAGCTCCATCTGGAGGCCCTTGTCGAGAACGATCGCGCGGATCTCTGTTTCGTTATCTCCAGCTTGACCTAGAACTTCAATTATCTCTGCAGTGGGGTTTTTCTTTGGATCTGTCCAGCTCAAAAGTCGCACAAGCGCTTTTTTCCCACGAAGCTTTTCTCCGTGTGGTGGGTTTGGGATTAGAAAATCGACATAAATGCGCGTGTCCTGGGGAATCAAAAATGTCGCACCATTTTCTTCGTCTATTGTGCCAACGAATGATATTTTTGCGCGCGCAAGAATCTCCACAACCTCGCCAGTTTGTTGCATGTTACCCATTTTGGCGTTGAGCCTAACTTTTACACGGTCGCGAGGGAGCGCAGTATTTAGAAAGCCAGCCTCAATTTTAATATCATTTTCACGAGGGCTGTCTTCACCGACTGAGACAAAGCCGAAACCCTTTGCGGTCGTAGTAATAACACCTTCAATGTACGGTGCTGCAGGGGTTTTTGGCTGGTCCATAATACTTTTCAAGATAGCATAAAATACAGTCCTTGACTACAACACGGCTTTTTGATAGGATGTCTTTTATGTTAGCAATTCGACTACAACGCGTTGGCCGCAAGAATGACCCATCATTCCGCGTCATCGTCGCAGATTCAAAGCTCAAGCCAAAGACTGGAAATGTTCTTGAGGTTCTTGGTTCGTACAATGCCCGAATGGGAAAGCCTGTTATTAATATTGACCGCGCAAAACATTGGATGTCAGTAGGCGCAAAGGCGTCGGGCACAGTGCACAATCTCCTCGTTGATCTAAAAGCCGTTACGGGCAAAAAGATTAACGTTTTGGGTAAAAAGACTCCTATTGTAAAAGAGGCCACAATAGAAGAGGTAAAAGCACCCACTCCTGTTGTAGAAGCTAAAGTAGAAGAAGCCACTGAAGTAGACGCTGTTGAAGCAGAAGTGTCTGAAACTCCAGTAGAAACTCCTATTAGCTAGTAGTCAATAATTGTTTTTATAAAGTGATTTTCTAAAACACCACACATAACAGTGTGGTGTTTTTGTTGTGATTGAAAATAAGTATCATGGCATGGTACAATGTAGATGCTATGGAACTTTCTTTTTTTAACAAGCGAAAACAAAATGAGGTACTTTCAGTACTTATTGATATTGGGTCAGCAAGTGTTGGCGCGTCGCTTGTAAGGATAGAGAAAGACAAAACTCCACACATTCTTGCAAGTGTTCGCGAGGACATTTCGTTTCAAGAAGTCCTTTCTTCAGCACGATTTCTTTTTGCGATGAATAATGCGCTTGAGAAAGTTCTAAAAGAAATACAAACAAGTATTGGCAAGATCGATTTGAATTTAGAACACAGTAAAACCGTCTCACATGTTTTTTGCACATTGTCATCACCTTGGTTCATTTTAAAAACTCGCACCCTTGATATTGTGCGCGAAAAAGAATTCGATGTCACCGAGCGCGCAATAGAAGAATTTATCGATAAAGACATCGAGATTTTAAAGGATGAAATGAAGGAAATCCTGCCACCTAAAGATGTTAGAATCATCGAAAAGAAAATTCTTCAGATAAAATTGAATGGTTATGAGATAAAAAACCCATACAAGCAAAAAACCGCGCGAGTTGAAATGTCGACAGCAATCGGTGTTTCTTCTGGAAAGGTTACAAAGAGCATTGAAAGAAAGATAAATAATTTTTTTCACGTCAGCTCAATCCATTTTGGGACGTTTCCAGTAGCTGCTTTTAGTGCTATAAGAGATATTTTCCCAATTGAAAAAAACTTTCTTTTTCTTGATATTACTGGCGAATCGACAGATGTATCTCTTGTTGAAAATGATCTGATTATTGGCACAATATCGTTTCCCCTTGGTAAAAACTTCTTTATTCGTGAGATATCAACACGATTAAATACTATTCATGAGGAGGCTATGACACTTTTTGTAATGTTTCTTAGGAGTGAACTTCATGATGAGCAATCTACTCAAATTGCAGGCACTGTTGCGGATTCAGAAAAAGAGTGGCTAGCTCGTTTTGAAAAGGCAATTGCAACAATCGCACAAAAAGGTGTCTTGCCACATAAAATATTTTTTACGACTGATAGCGATGTTATGCCTCTTTTTTCCGGTTCAATCAAGAAAGCAAAATCAGATCTCTTGGCTGACACATCGTTTGACCCCCAATACATAGATCAACTCATTGTTTCAAAATTTGTTTCCTTTGGCACTGGCGTGACACGGGATCCGTTTATCGTGATAGAGACGTTGCTTGCTGAAAAAGTACTTGGACAGCATATATAAAATTATGAATGACATTATTCGAAAACAAATGAAGGACGTGATTGTGCCACAGAATAACGATCTTATTCGTAGGCAGGCAAGCCTTCCTGATTCGTATGATGATTCAACAACTGGCGCGCACGGTGACCGCATTGAAAAAAATCCTTTTTTTGAGAAGGCACGAAATAAAAAAGCACCACCTAAAAATACACACAGTACCAAAAATACTGGTGGGCATGGCGTATTTATAGCGTTATCATTTGTGTTGATTATGTCTGCTGGGTTTTTTACGTTAAATTATTTTGCCTCTGCTAAGGTTGAAATAGAACCAACAGTACTAAGCGCAAATATCGACCATGATTTTACTGCTAAATTGTTGAATGAAGGCGGGGACACAGGTCTTGTTTTTAACAGGCTTCCTTTTGTTGAGGAAAAATTGAAAGAAGTTCCAGCTACAATAGAGAAAAAGCTGCAAGTAAAGGCTTCCGGGAAAGTAAAAATATTTAATGAATACGGCAAAGACAGTCAACGTCTTATTAAGAATACACGTCTTGAGGATGAAAAAACGCACAAAATTTACCGCATTGATCAGTCAGTTGTTGTCCCTGGAATGAAAGTCGTAAATGGTAAAAATGTACCTGGTTCTGTCGAGGCTCTTGTGTACGC
>JBARNW010000109.1:0-3511 GCA_049641785.1 Minisyncoccia bacterium
ATAGGTTAAACCTATGTATATCATTATTTCTGAAATTTTCGTTTTCGAACTACAATCATTTCGTAGTCTGGGTCAATCCAAACCTTGTTAATTATCCTTGCAACTATTTCAGGTGGATGGTTCCTAAAGAGTAGGTGCCACGCTCTATGCTTGTTACCTGGAACAACAGAGATATTTCTCTGCACAGATTTTCCACCTAGTGATCTTGGGCAACGATGATGTTCAGTGTCGTACTGTTTGTCTGCCATGATTTCTCCTTAAACCATGATTTCAAAAAGAACCAGCAGGTTCGCCTAATCAAAACTACCACATGCAAGAAAGTATTACAAAATACTACTTCTCCTCGTTTTTCGGAGCATGCCCCAACAGGGCGCGAGCAAGGCGTACGTGCAAAAATGAAACATTAGGTCCAACCTTATTTTTAATTGGTGTAAGTAGCGCTATCTTTCCGTCTTTTATAAGTTCTGTTATGGCTTTTTCTATTTTTAAAAAATGCGCATGAGAGATCTCGTTCCTTAGGTGTCGCATATCCACACGAGACTCCTCCTCCATTAGCTTCTCTATGTGCGCGACAATTGTTTCAGCTGTCATTTCGCGCGCCTCCGAGATTTCTGCCAAACTTTTTTTCTCGGCGATCAATGCTTCTGTTGCTTTGTGGGTCGCAAGCTTCTTTTCTTTTTGCGGTGGACGTGAACGCGCGAGAAATTCTTCTTGTAGACGCGCAAGCTCCTTTGGGTCCATGCTTTTCATTTCATCACGAGCTTGTGCCGATATTTCCTGAAACTCCTGATCAAGCTCGCGAACTTCATCGTGCACACGAAGCGCATTCTCATTCATTCCTAAAATAGTAAGCCCTTCGAGGGAACGAACTCGCGAAAGCGCCACATATCCCATTCCAGGTTCAAACGATTTTGAAAGGTCCACTTCAACTGCGTCCAAGCTCATCCCCTGGCTCTTGTGCACAGTGATGGCCCACGCAAGGCGAAGTGGGTACTGCAAAATTTCTGCCTTTACTTTTCCATCTTCCTCAATCTTCCATGATGCGCGCGGAATAGTCATTTTTTTCCCAGCAACAGTACAAATTACCGGGTCTTCATTTTCACTGCACGATACCACAACACCGAGGGTTCCATTCACATACCCCGCCTCAAAATTGTTCTTTACGCACATCACACGAGCACCTGGTTTTAAGCGAAGTGTCTCTGGCGCAAGACAGGATTTCTTTAGCGTTGCAGTGATGGCTTCCTTGCCACGACTTCCCATTACATATGTGGTTATCTCATCACCTTCAACATTTTCGAGTTCGGTATCATTTAACGTATCTACGTCAGCATTATGTGTAAAAAGTTTTGTTGATGTCGTAAATTTTGCAGAGCGAACATTATGGCGCGCCCGCAGATGCTCTCTCGCCTTCTCAGAAACTTCCCCGGAGCGAATTTCATTTAGTATCGAGATTGTAGCGTCATCATGTTGACGAAACTGCTCCGACAAATAACAGACTGTAAAATTTGCATCTTGCCACGCGTCACTTTTATATACAAAATGCGATTCCGGCTCGCCCACGCGCGTAACCGGTGGCAACTGAAAAAAATCTCCACACAAAATCACTTGGACTCCCCCAAATGGCTTATCCCCACACTTCATTGTTTTAAGCACGCGATTGACTAAATCCAGACGAAAATGGTGAAGCATAGAAACTTCGTCAATAATCAATACTTTCACTTTTTCGAACCTCTTGTACAAGTACCCTTTCTCAAGCATCGCCTCAAGGTCGTACGGTGATAAATGTGCTGCGACACCGATACCTGCCCACGAGTGTATCGTCACTCCACCCATATGCGTAGCTGCAACCCCCGTGGATGCAGTGACGCCAATATCGATATCGTGTTCACGCAGGTACGCAATATAGCGGTTGACGAGGTGCGTCTTCCCGCTTCCAGCCGGACCAGTCACAAAGACATTTCGCCCAGTTTTTAGTATTTCAAATGCTTCGTCCTGGGTCATATAAGGTCATAGTATACAACAAAAACAGGAAGATATCTTTTTATGAACTAAACCTCCTTTGCCTCTTTACCGACAAGGATAAGACCACAACCAAGAAGAATTATTAAAACCGCAGCATGAAATGCGATTGTAGCACTAAAACCAGGTATATTGTATGTCAGCACATCGGAACCAATAACATAACCAATTAGTCCAACCCCACCGATAGCGGTCATAATTTGACCAGATATCCTCAAATATTTTTTTATGTTTTTTATACCAAAAGCTGTAGCAAAACCAGCGATGCCTAGGATAATAAAACTAGCTATCACACCCGTAGATGGGAATCCTGGTGGAAAGGCATTTGTTTCACTTGGAGTTTCTTTAATAAAAAATTCATCGAGTCCTGTTTTAGAGCCACTAAAGATAGCGACAAGAAAAACACCCATAATTGCCAATATAATGATGCTCATTAAAGGAACAGCGGCTGACGCGATACCCTCATCCCTATTAATAGTTTCTGCAATGTAGTAAAGAGATATTCCGCCAAAGATAAAGGTTACAGCTGTAATAAATCTCATTGGAATCCATTGTGGCGAAATACTCTTGATTACCTGAATATCCACGACCCATCCAAACACCACCAATAAGCCAACCAGTGCGACAATTACTGCCAAAATCTTTGCAACCCTTATGTTTGTCATAATAAACATATTGTACGCCATATTTTTAAATAAACAACTGTCTGTATTGGTTCACTACATATGAAAATTTTTTCGGTCCTTCGCACAATACTCCCCTGGAGACAAAAATCCACATTGTGTGTGGATTTTTGTGTGATAAACAATAAAATTGTTATTATATCTAGATTACAGTACCAGCAATTGTCGTCGTAGAAGCTTCTTGTATTACCGTAGTTGAGGTTGCAGTACTAGTTGCTACTGTTGAAGTTGCAACGGTAACAGATTTATTCTGTCCTGGTTTTGCTGACGAGATAGCCTGCGCTACATTCTTGTGAGCTCCTTGAATGACTTTTATAATGTCCTTCACAGAACTTTGGATATTTTTCAAATCATACATTTGAGTTGTAGTCGCAAAAGATGTTGCCGTATCCATTTTCAATGCAGACACTTTTGTACGCGCATCATCAAGTTTCTTCGTTGCTTCTATGAGATATGCGCGTGAAATAGTTACATCAAAACCCTCTGCTTCGAGCTTGTTCAACCTCTCAGATACTCGATTAGAAAGTTTCTGCACGCGCGCGATTGCAGATTCTACACGCTTGACCACAAGTTCGACTTGCTTCTGCGCCTTCTTTTCATAGTTTTTTTCCTTTAATTCTCCTCTTTCATTACTACTCTTCCTTTTTTCATTTTTATCAACCGTTTGAGCTGATTTCCGATAATCATTGTCTCTTTTTTGCTCAGATTTCTCACTGGCAAAAACAAAGGATGGTGTAATAATAGACGCGCACAAAATTATTGCTAGAAGTTTTTTCATATGTAATGTTGTGTTAAAGGGTTATTCC